>JAYQWI020000585.1:0-2414 GCA_035871815.2 Candidatus Parabeggiatoa communis | reverse complement strand
AAATTGCCAATGAGGGCAATGTGTGTGGGTGTGTAGGCTTCTGTCATACCCATAAATTGTACGCCTTCTATGTTTTGTCTGCCCAAGTTGAATCTGACATCTTGGCGTTTGTAATTTGGATCGCTTACTTCGCTTGTGGCTGCATTTTCAAATAGGCCGTCGTCTGTTGTGTACAGGGCCAGTTTTAATACTCTGGGTGGTGGTAAAGGTTCGATGCCCAGTAGTAGGTTGTTGAGTCGGTCGGTGGTGAATTGCGTTAGCATTGTTTTAAACTGTAGTGCCGATCACACAGGCGTGTTTTATGGCAATTCCGAAGTCAACTGCCATGTCATAGGTGATTTCTAATACCCGTTTTCTGGCGTGCCATGTGCTGTCTCGTCGCATTAATACGCTGATACCCATTATCAGGTTTTTGAGTGGTGTGTAGAGCAGTTTGCCGGCGGGCATGAATTGGCATGATTCAATGCGTTGTCGTAAGAAACGATGATCCGTTTGATTTGTGATGATTGCGGCGCCGGTGACGTGTTTGCCAATTTCGATATCGTATTCGTCGGCATCATCGGGGTTCATGATGAACACGGAGTCGGGGCGAAACCGATAATCGCTGGCTTTTCTTACAGCTGCTAATTTATCAATCCAGGTGCTTCCGCTTAGGGTTATTTTTTTGGTATGGGTTTCTTCAGCTGTAATTTGGAGCCAGCCTTTATTTAATGTTTCAAATTGTGATTGCTCCGTAACAGGGGTTACGGCTTCTGAGGTTCCGTTGATAGCTAAATCAACTAAGTCGTTCTGGATACGAGTATTAAAACCGCTATTTATATTTGTTACCATGTTTGGATTGTCAGCGTTGTCACGCAAGGTGTCCAAAGATATGGTGGGAAACAATTGAACTGATAACGCATCTAAAAGCCATCCGTATTCCTGCAAGCCAGGCATTTCATTTTCTGTGGGTTCTTGCCCTTGTGGGATTCTTCTTAGTTGCCTGGGCAAGATATCCCATACGTAAATCTCTTTTTTCAATTTCTGCATTCTTTCAACGGTGATTTTGGATAAGAAGTGATCGGCCATAATCATGTTGATGATTCGTGTAGCCGCTTCTGGTTTCAAATCACCACCGATGCGTAAATCCTGTGGTTGGATATAACCCTTTGCTAGTTGTACTAATTGGTGTAATGTTTGAAAATTGGGTGGTGGTGGCATTAAAGGTAACTCTCCTCATAATTATTAACATCTGGGGCCCCAGTTTCTTGGGTACCTTTTTTGAGATGTTCTGATAATTGTTGATTTATATGTTTCTTTATGAAATCGTCCATTGCTGCGATAGACATGTCATCGTTTATTTTGTCGTCTGTGCTTGGAACAACCTCTGTTTCTACAGGGATATTCTCTGTTTCAACCCCTTTTTTGAGGCGTTCATCAATTATTTTAGTCACAAATCCTTTTATCTCTTCTTTTGTCATTTCCTCTGTTCCTTCATTTGGTTGTGTTGCCTTTGTAAATAGGCGCACAAACCATGATGGGGGTTGAAATTCTTCTGATTTTTGAGGCTCGACTGTGGCGCTGCCAGCTAGGCTTATGCCGGTTAGTTCGCCTGATTTCAGTTGTTGCCACGTTTTATCGTCGTTGACTTGGATACCTACTGCCCATGCGCCTGTGTCGTTTGGAAACTGAGGATCGTTTTCTTTGACTAACCATGATTCTGCTACAAACGTACTGGTTTGAGTTTGGAAGCTGTGGTTTGTGTCAATGTTGCCTTGCAAACCTCCTTGCATGAAACGATCTGATGCGTCTTTTATGACTGATGATGAGGTGATGTCGCCTTGTAAATCCTCTACCTCTGGGCTGTAAACGATGCCATAAGCGCGTTGCCATTCGTCATTTGTTTTGCTTATATTAAACGCGCGCGCTTCTTTGTTATCTTTTAAAATGATTGATTTGTCATTGGCTGGTTTTCGTACTAATGATATAAAGTCTACATTTAGGTTTTTTAGTCGTCTGGTCATTTTGCGATTTCAGTTTCCAACTTGTTGAGTGCTTTTTGGGCATTCTTAATTAATGTTTTTTGCAATTCTATTGCTTTGTCTAAATTCGCAGCGCCTTTATTGTAACGATTGATGATTGTTCGGCTGTTTAGAATTAAGGCATTTAGCGTTTTGGACGCGGCAATTAAGTCTGAGTGCATGTTCATATCATGAGTGTCAATAGTGATAAATGGGCCTGGTAAGATTTGAACTTAGCTATAGGCCCAAATGATTTAAAAGAAATCTGGCTGCGTTATGCCGCGTGTTAATGCCATTAATCCTTGTTGGACTTGGGTTTTGCCAATTGCCACCCACCGTTGGTCGAGGTTTTTATTTATTTGAGCTACGAGCGAGTGCGTAGTATAAATGATTTTTAATGAGCAATGATTAGCA
>JAYQWI020000584.1:0-4320 GCA_035871815.2 Candidatus Parabeggiatoa communis | reverse complement strand
CCCTTTTTTTTTGGAATGCGCCCTCTTTCATATCATTTCAAAAGGGCGTGTTCGCCCAAAATTAAAAAAATTAAAATATTCACCCCAACAATTTTTTCCCCTTTCCACCATCATGAGTTAGTTTGTGACTTTCGCCTTAAGTTGTTCAAACAGTGCTTTTGCTTTAGCGGCCAACGAATCTGGACGCAACAAATTGTCTTGCAACGCAACTTTAGACAACACTTTCAACAATATCTCGTCTGTCAATTTATCATTGACAACCAATCCTACCCATGTCACAAGGGTTTTCACCTTTTTGGCTCCAAAACCAAAAAAACCTTCGCTAACAGTGACTTCCATTAAATCGTACACGCGAATGCCACCCACTTTCGCTTGGGTAAAGACGGGTTTATTGATGTCGATAAACATCAAATTTTTGTGATCAAGAACGGTTTTAACCAGCTCATTCTCAAGATTAGGCATGATCACAAAACAAACCAAATCCCGCCCCCCTGACAAAAGACGGTTAAGTTGTACTGTCGGGTTACCTTCCCGGATCAGTTTCACCTGACTCAGTTTCGGATCGAGTTTCATCAGATACTCGAAAGTCCGTGCCGTACCACTGCCTTTTTTACCCACTGAAACGTTAAGGTTTTGTTTCAGTGGATCCGTCAGATCATCATAAGAGGCCACTTTACCGCCCTCTTTAGCCGCACAAAATAAGGCTTCGGGCGCAAATTGGCCCATAAAAATCAAATCCCCTTGCGCCTCGGCCGGCCTTTTCCCTATCATATTCAGTGCTGCAACATCCAGTTGACTTAAGGCAGCCTGCATTTTTCCAGCCCAAACATTGTCAATGTTTTCTTGACTACCCGCCGAGGTTTCGGCATGGGCACGATAGCCATATTTAATTAACGCTTGATTAAGCGCAGGCACAATGGTATTAGTATATTCGCCATCTTCACCACCTGCTGCGATTTGGATGGTTTCTGCATAAGCCATTGTCATCGTTGCCAGCAATGCCGTCGTCGAAAGAAAACTAACAAAGTGTTTTTTCATAGTCAATTACAAATTCCTTTTTAGATAAACTTCAGTTTTTAAAACCTATCAGTGATTATAACCACTATAAAAATAGCTTAAACTTGTCTTAAACGCGAATATAATATATTAATTAACTATTAGGTATCAAGCGTAGAGTGGGCAACGTGCTTGCCCACCGTTCTGATCTGAACAATTGTGCGTATTTGATTTTAATCTTTTGCATCGGTTGTCGGGCGAGCAAAGCGGTTGCCCACGTTCCGATCTATACTTTGCCTATCAACATAAACTTTGCACCTTTGCGATAAAAATAATAGGATAGCCCTATTTTTATCCAATTCGACATACCCAACAGTATCGTCAATACGCGAAATCGTTATTCACTGATAACTGATAACTGATAACTGATAACAGATAACTGATAACTGATAACTGATAACTGACAACGATAGGAAAAAATAATGATACCCATAATATACGCTGACTTATCTCCTGAATTGGAAAAATTCAGAGATAAAATCGAAGCCTCTCTCAAGCCTTATATTCACATCGCCCCAACACAAAATAAGGATTTAAGCTTATGGCAAAGTAAATTGGGTGGCTTGCCCTATATGCCAAAGGGTAGCGAATATCCCAGCGATTCTAAAGGCAACCCTTTGTTTTTACTGGCCCAAATCAATTTTGTACAAGTGCCTGAACTCGAAGGATTGCCACAAGAAGGCATTTTGCAATTTTACATTGCAGACGGGGATAATTATGGCTTAGATTTTGACAATCCCACACAACAAGATCGATTTCGTGTGCTATATTTCCCAGACGTTTCCAAATCCGAAGCCGATTTAGTCACTGATTTTAGCTTTTTGCCACAGCCTAAATTCTTTCCTTTGCTTAATGGCAGCTCTTGCGCCTTGGAATTTGCGGAAAACGCGATGCCGGTTAATATCGAGGATTTCCAATTTGATACCTTTATGGGCGAAAATTTCTTCGCACAATTTGGAGAAAAAGAAGAGGATATTATACGAGAATATCTCGATGAATTTAAAGCCGAAGGCCATAGAATTGGGGGCTATGCCTACTTTACCCAAGAAGATCCTCGGCAGTCTTTTGCAGGAGGGGAAGAATACCGTTTACTGTTGCAAATCGATACCGACCCGAATATTGATTTAATATGGGGAGATGATGGGGTAGGGCACTTTTTTATTACCCAAACTGATTTAGACAACTTGGATTTTTCTCGGGTACTTTATAATTGGGATTGCCTTTAAATTCGGAACGTAGGAATTGGGCAACCCTACAGATTACCTCTACGGCCGCCACTTATCGTTATACTTATTTTTTTAAAACTCATCATTTCAAATCGTTATATTGTCATTTCCCGTACAAAGTTTGTCTTTATGTTCCCACTTGAGTTTGCAAACTAAAGTTTGTGTATAACGATGAGTGGCCGAAACGTAGCCGCAATTCCTTGTGGTTGCCATGCTATATTAATAACAATACACCCAAACCAATACGCGCCATCCCTCTGCAATGCACTCAGATGACAAATGAAACAACATTTCACGCAAAATGCGTCAAATACAATAAACCTATTGGCCTGTTAGGGGGCACGTTTAACCCTATCCATCATGGGCATTTACGTTTAGCAGTCGAATTATATGAGCGATTAGATTTAGCCGAAGTCCGTTTAATTCCGTCAGCACACCCCCCCCATCGAAAACAACCCAGTGTCAGTAGTCAACTGCGTTTAGAAATGGTACAGGCCGCTATTGCAAACGTAAAAGGATTAAGCGTTGATGATCGAGAATTACGGCGAAGCGGGTTATCCTATACCATCGACACCCTAAGCAGTTTGCGCGAAGAGTATCCTCAACGTTCCTTATGTTTAATTTTAGGCCGAGATGCGTTTTTAGGTTTACCCCAATGGTATCAATGGGAACGTCTTCTCACTCAAGCCCACATTTTAGTTGTCGAACGCCGACAAGAGACTGGCTTAGCGCAAAAAGAAGCCATAAAAGATTTTTGGCAAACGTATCAAACGACTAACCGAGAGGATTTGACAAAACAACTCGCAGGCAGCATTTGGTTAGAAGAAAACATGCCCACTTTAGATATATCAGCAACCCAAATTCGCCAGCTCATCGCAGCCGATAAAAATCCTTGTTATTTACTCCCCCAAGCCGTATTAAATATCATTAATACCCATCATCTTTATCGCTAACCCATTAATTATTATGAATACAGAACAACTATTGACAATCGTCAAAGACACATTAGAAGACAAAAAAGCGGAAAATATTGAAATCCTTGATGTACGCAACTTCAGCAATATCACAGATTTCATGGTTGTTGCAACGGGAAAAAGCGCTCGCCAAGTCAGCGCACTGGCTCAATATGTGATAGAGGAATCGAAAAGCCACGATCATCGGCCACTAGGAGAAGAAGGCAGCAATCTAGGCGAATGGGTATTAGTAGACTTAGGCGATATCATCGTACATATCATGCAACCCGTAACCCGCGAATTTTATCAACTGGAAAAACTGTGGGGTGATCTGGGTGAAGGTGCTCAGTTCAGTCAACTAACCGCGCGGGTAGCGGAAAGAAGAATGGCATTATGATTTAAAAAAATCAGCGTGGTGTCATGATCATCAGTCAAATCAGTGTTCTATCATATTTATTACGGGATAGAACACTGATGGCCGCCTGCTGAAACAAGCCTAAGTCGCATTGAGAAGACTTGGCGCCTTGGAGCCTTTGCGTGAGATTTGTTTATTTGTAATTAGAGACGCGAAGCATCGCGTCTCTACGAAACCGCGAATTGTAGAGGCGCAAGCCAACCCATTCGACTTGTTCCTCAATTTCAGCCGCGACTTGAGGGTCTTCATCGTATTTCCACCATAAGCCCATTTCGGAATAAGGATAACCTTCCGACTTGTGTTCTGGGGTGGTTAGGACAAGTGCAGCGAACGTCTTGGGGATTGCTACGAGCAAAAGCACGAAGAGCAACCCGGTTCGCCATCGTTTATCAAAAAGTGGGCGCATTCCGTCAAACCTCCTTATGTTTGTTCACAGTCATTTCTGACTCATGAAACGGTTGAGTTCAAGGGTTCATTCATCATCTCTTACCCTCTTATTTAGTAATGACTTCAAAAAAAATACTGACAAGTGACTTTTAGGCTATTTTTCCCCATTATTCGTTTGTCAACCTCTAAATGAAAAAAGTATTCTCAATGCGACTTAGCGACTTTGTTGCTTTGCGTGAGATTAAAAATGCCACCCTTTTTGAAATAATTATTTTTATGAAAA
>JAYQWI020000583.1:0-1947 GCA_035871815.2 Candidatus Parabeggiatoa communis | reverse complement strand
TGTTGTTCATGTGCGCGTGGCAGTGTTTTCGAAACTGCCGGGCCTGATCCAGGCCTTTGCATCCAGGCCCGGCAGCAAGGTTGAGCATCTGGCATGGTCCAATTCCCAACTGGCGCAGTTAGAAGCCCAAGCCCTGTCCATGGCCATAACGGATGCAAAACAGGAGGCCCAGTCCATGGCAGATGATCTGGACAGTCGTTTGGGAGAAGCGCTTTTGATCAATGCCGTTGATGCAGGCGATAAGACGGTTAGTGACGGTCAGCCGTTCACCCGGGTCGAAAAAAAGGTTGAAGTGGTGTTTCGCCTGGTGCCCCTTTAACACCAAAACACCATCGTGGGCTGGAATAATTGGGAGGGGGGACTTGGGGCCGCGCAAAATAAAATGTCCCGCCATTAATTTTGCGCTGACCCAAATTTTTAGGCTCTCCGATATTTTCCGTGGTTGTAATTTGAATTTAGTTCAGAGACAATAGTCGACTTTTTATTCACAACAAATGGAACAGTATCATATGGGGATTGAATTAGATTTAGAGTTGCCTGATGTTGAATTTTTGAATGTATCCCGCGATAGCAAAGGAAACTACGTCATTGAACTTCATAGCACGAAAAAAAAGGCCTCTGCAGAAAATGTGGAAGAGAAGCTCAACGCTTCGTAGGCTATGATGAATGGATAACGATTAGGCACTTGCCGATTCTTGGGCGAAAAGTGTATTTAAAAATTCGGCCACGTCGTACTCAATGCTTAAGATGCGATAACGAACCGACAACAACAGAACGATACCCATGGCGTGTTCCCGGAAAATCTTACACAAAGGCATATAGGGATCATGTCCTGAAGTGCTTGATAAACAGTACAGTCGAGGATGTTTGCCTAAAAGAAGGATTAGGTGAAAAACATGTGGAATCAATGCTATCGCAATCATTTTTTGGCGAAGCCCCACTGGATCACATATCCCACATTGGCACTTTAGGCCTGGATGAGATTGCATTGAAGAAAGGCCATCGAGATTTTGTTGTAATTGTCAGTTCACGCTATGAAGGCAATACCCGTTTGCTTGAGGTGCTTCCTAATCGTAAGAAAGCCACCGTACTTGCTTTTTTGAAGAAAATTCCTGATAAACTTCAAACGACTATTGAGGATGTTGCTACGGATATGTATGAAGGGTACCTGAATGCAGCAAAGGAAGCTCTTGGTAAAAATATAGAAATAGTGATTGATAGATTTCACGTGGCTCAAGCGTATCGGAAAGGGGCAGATACAATCCGAAAAAAAGAGCAAAAACGCTTAAAAAATGAGTTGGATGAGTCTGATTATAAAGAACTCCAAGGGCTATTATGGGCATTTAGAAAGAACCCTGACGTTTTGAATGATAACGAGAATGCTGTTTTAAAAAAAGCATTTTCCTATAGCCAGGATTTAAAGAAAGCCTATGAACTCAGGAATGCATTGACAGATATTTTTGATCAATCCTGTACAAAACAGAAGGCCATAGTCGCCTTTAAGAAATGGGAGGACAAGGTTATGCAAAGCGGTTTGAAGTGTTATGACTCCTTTTTGAAGACCCTGAATACTTTCCAATCACATATTGCTAATTATTTCAACAATCGTAGAAACAGTGGATTTGTCGAAGGATTTAATAATAAAATCAAGGTCGTAAAACGCCGATGCTATGGAATATTTAACATCCAGCATCTTAGACAACGGATTCTTTTGGACACTATAGGGGCTGACCTCATTATTACAAATTAGGGTGAGTGTCAACCACGGAAAAGCTCGGAGAGCCTTTTTTCTTCTGTAGACAGTTGGGGCAGCCCAGGACCTGGCAAGCGGTTTTCAAGGTGTCACACAACGGCCATGACGAACAGCGCACAGACATGGCTGCCGGCAACACCCCCAGGTTGTAGGCAATATCCACAAGCCGGTCCCCGATGATGATAACATCGGCC
>JAYQWI020000582.1:0-3513 GCA_035871815.2 Candidatus Parabeggiatoa communis | reverse complement strand
ACCCTTATTGCCTTTTTTGATGAGAGATAAATATGTCTTGCATGATTAAGTACTGAAGCATATTCCCTATTTGCAGAGAACACAAAAATGATGACATTAGCAAAAGAAATAACAGTACTCGAACAAGCGAATCAATTGCTTTTGAGTATGAAAAGGGCGGAAAAAGCACAATTACTTCAATGGGTTGTACGTGATTTAGGGGATGCTGCGCCTGGTATTGAGAGCAACCCAAATGTCTGTGGAGGGGAGCCCTGTATTGTCCGTACACGAATACCCGTTTGGGTATTGGAACAGGCGAGACGTTTAGAAACGAGTGAAGCGAATTTATTACAGTGCTATCCAAACTTACGTGCTGAAGATTTAACGAATGCGTGGGCTTATGTCCGTTCTCACCCATCTGAAATTGAACAACAAATCCGTGAAAATGAAGAAGATTAAAAATGCCTAAACTTTATGGGGATGAAAATTTTCCACTACCCGTTGTTGAAGAACTTCGTCGGTTAGGACACGTTGCACTGATCTTTAATCAGCGCAAATCAGGCCCTCATCAGCGTTCTATCCCTGTCTTCAACATCCCTCCCAATTCAACCCACACATTCTCTAAAATCTCTGGCTGCGCGACGGCATTTGGATGAAGCTCATCGCTTTGCATTAAAGCGCGATTAAGGGCGACACCTTCCAAAAAAAAGGGCACTAGCGAAATCTGATATCGGGCCGCTAAATCATGATAGATTTGATGAAAGCCTTGGGTATAAGCTTTGCCATAATTCGGCGGTATTCGCATCCCCAATAATAAGACTTTTGCGCCGATTTCTTGTGCGGCTGTTATCATACTCCCCAAATTGTTTTCCATAGCCTTAAGACTTAAACCGCGTAAACCATCGTTTGCGCCTAATTCGATGACGACAATCTCTGGCCGATACCGTTGTAAAGCTTTTCTTAAACGGCGTAACCCATTGCTTGTCGTATCACCGCTGATACTCGCATTGATCACCCGATACCCTTGTGTTGCTATACGTTGGCCCAATAAATGAACCCAGCCTTGTTCAGGCTGGATGCCGTGGGCGGCACTCAGACTGTCTCCGATAACCAGTAGCGGTATGCCCATTTTCTGTGGCGACTTGATCACGCTTTCTGTCTCCTTTATATTGGGTTTGTTCGAGTTTGCCTCTGGGGCATTGTCTGAACATGAGCATAAGTAGCCTATTATCACTAATAAGAGTATGTTTTTAAACATGAGTAATTCCTCAAGCGTTATTGTTGCTGCACACAATTTAAGTAAACAAGTTCAGGCCCCTGAGGGGGTGTTGACGATTTTAAATACGGTTAATTTGACACTGTCTGCCGGTGAAGCAGTGGCGATTTTAGGGGCCTCTGGTTCGGGCAAATCGACTTTATTAGGCTTATTGGCCGGTTTAGATTCGCCTTCCAGTGGCGATGTCAGTTTATTTGGCACAAATTTACAAACATTAGACGAAGATGGACGTGCCCAATTACGGGCCAGTCAAGTCGGTTTTGTTTTTCAATCATTTCATTTGTTGCCCAGTTTGACGGCTTTAGAAAATGTGATGTTGCCTATGGAACTCGCGGGTGAGGCTGAGGCTAAATCGGCGGCGCTGACGGTGTTGGAACAAGTCGGTTTGTCGCATCGTCTCTATCATACACCTCTGCAATTGTCCGGTGGTGAGCAACAACGGGTGGCCATTGCACGGGCCTTTGCTTGTAAGCCTTTGATTTTATTCGCAGATGAACCTACGGGTAATTTGGATCAAGCGACGGGTGAGCGTGTGATTGATTTATTATTTTCGCTCAAAAAAGAGCAGGGCACAACTTTGGTTTTAGTCACGCATGATCCGATGTTGGCAAAACGATGTGATCGACATTATGTTTTGGATGGGGGAAAAGTACAATGAAACGTCATACCCTGATTTTAGCCCTGCGTCACTTTCGACAGGATTGGCGGCGTACTGAATTACGCATTTTGGCTTTGGCTTTAGTTGTCGCCGTGGGCGCGGTGAGTGCCGTGGGCTTTTTTACGGATCGTATTCATCGTGTGATTGAGCAACAAGCGTCGGATTTATTAGCGGCGGATTTGCGCCTGTCTTCTGCTGAAAGCTTGCCAACTGTTTTTATTGATCAGGCACACAGTCAAGGTTTGCAGACTGCCCATATCCAAACTTTCCCCAGTGTGATACTGCATGGGGAACAGAGCGTTTTGATTTCGCTCAAAGCGGTAAGTGAAGGTTATCCGTTACGGGGAATGCTGCGGGTTGCTGAGATGGCATACGGCCCTGAAATCGAAACGACGGCAATTCCCAGGCCGGGTACGCTTTGGTTGGAAAGCCGTTTATTGAATCAATTGGGTTTGCAAATCGGCGAGAGTCTGAATTTAGGCGAACTGCGTTTTACGATAGAGAAGGTTTTGGCGTATGAACCGGATCGGGGAGGGTTATTTTTTCAATTTGCACCACGGATTTTAATGAATCAGGCTGATCTTGACAAAACAGGATTAGTGGGCATCGGTAGTCGGGTGAAATATCGCTTACTGATCGCTGGCGCTTTAGATCAAATAGCAGAGTATCGCGCTTGGTTGGAAACACAAGTCGAACCTGGACAACAAATCCAAGGAATTAAAGAATCACGGCCTGAATTACGTCGCGCATTGGAACGAGCGGAACAATTTTTAGGATTAGCGGCCCTCGTGGCCGTCATTTTAGCGGGTGCAGCGATTGCGGTAGCCGCGCACTATTTTTCGCAAAAACAAGCGGATGCGGCCGCCGTGATGCGCTGTTTGGGGGCCACGCAAAAACTGATTTTGCAGATTTACTTATTCCGTTTAATCCTCTTAGGCGTATTCGCCAGCAGTGTCGGTTGCGTATTGGGATGGGTAGCCCAACAAGGGTTATCGATCCTGTTAGCCGATTATTTTTATACGGTTGCGTTACCGCAACCCTCATTCACGCCCGTGTTGATCGGTTTTGCAACCGGTTTAATCACGTTATTCGCATTTGCCTTACCACCCGTGATGCGTATTCAAACCGTACCCCCTTTACGTGTTTTGCGACATGAACTCGGCGCGACACCGCTGTCTATGCAGAAAACCGTCGGTATTGCTGGGATCGCGATGGCCCTTTTAATGTTTTGGCAAGCGGGCGATGCCAAACTGGCTGGGTTGATGATAGGGGGAACAGTGCTCACTTTATTGATTTTGATGGGCACCGGTTATGGATTAGTACACAGTTTGCGCGTTTTCAGACATCAAGCGGGTGTGACATGGCGATTTGGTTTAGCGAATTTGGCGCGGCGCGCCAAAACCAGCAGCATACAACTCACCGCATTTGGTTTAGGCTTAATGGCTTTATTACTCTTAGCCGTCGTGCGCGTTGATTTATTAAATACTTGGCAAGAACGTTTACCTGAAGGCACACCGAATCATTTTATTATTAATATTCAAGAAGCTGATCTTCAGCGTTTTGAAACGCACACCAGCACACTGTCTAATCAGCTTTACCC
>JAYQWI020000581.1:0-8972 GCA_035871815.2 Candidatus Parabeggiatoa communis | reverse complement strand
CGTGATCAGAAGTTTCAGTTTTTGATTACGTTTATCGGGGCAGCTGTAGGGGCCGGGGCGATTTCGGCTACGGTGATTCAAAATCCTCCTGATTTTATTTATTTGGTTTCGCAATTGTTTGAGTTCGCTCAATTACCGACGCAATGGCTCAGTCTTTTGCCGGAATTATCGACAGATGTTTTAAAGGTGATATTTCATTTAATGGTGGGTGGCGCGACAGCATGGGTGTTCAGTCCATTGATTTTGTTGATTTCAAGGCTGTTTACGCGCAATAAGTAAATGTAGGGTGGGTGTAGCGAAGCTCTACCCACCCTACAAAAGAACGTTTTTTGCTTAGCTTAATGGCATTGAGGTGTAACCTGGGGTTGCATGGCGTTTCGTCAATCCGCTGTGCTAAGCCTGTCTATCATAAAGGGTAAGGCATGAAAGCGGGGGCGGATTTTAAAGGTACTGGGATTTTCAAGTGCTTGGATATCGCATTTTGTGAGGCTGGCTTTAGTGAAGCCTGTTGGTAAGACAACCATAAATTCATCCATATTCACGGTTGGGGAGTCTATCTCAACGTTGCCGTCTATGCCTAATCTTGATGAGGCGCTGACTAGACTGCATGGTGAGGCGATAAACTGGTTTGAAATCAGGCTGATATTCCCGCCTCGGCCTGTATTGGCTTGTGCTTTGATTTGTGCGTCATCTAGGATGATAAACTCTGGGGTTTGGAGGGTAATATTGCCGCCATCGCCACTACCGCCGCGTACACTGGTTGTGATGCGGCTGTCTTGTGAGTAAACTAATTGGCCGACTTGAAGCGTAATGTCGCCCCCTTGGGCATTCTTTGCTTCGGTTGTCATATAGGCGTTTTGTAGATGGAGTTGATCTTGAACCTGAAGGCTTATATTTCCGGAATTGCCGCTGCCACGATTGGTTGAGGCAATGGTTGCGTTATTGCTCAGGTCAAGGTTTGTCACGTTGAGGTGAATGTTACCGGCATCACCACCCCCACGGTTAGAGGTATTGATCTTAACCTTGTCGCTGAGGCTTAAGTGTTGGGTTTCTATCCAAATTTCGCCGGCATGGCCACTGTCAGCTTCTTGACTGGTAGAAACGGCTTCAATACCAGAGTCTCCCTCATTGAGCAGTGGATTTTCAACCTGATCATCAGGGAGGGTATTTTGGATGGTAATGGCATCTCTGGCGTAAATTTGCACATTGCCACCGTCACCGCTACCTGAAGTACTGCTGGAAATTTTGCTTTTGTCGGTTAAGGTGATGGCTTTGGCTTCAATTAATATTGTGCCAGCATGGCCAGTGATTTTTGGTTTTTGAATTGAGCCATTATTGTCTTGTGAGGAATTGCGTTCGTTGGATGAGGAAGGCGGATTGAAGGTTTTCGCATCAACTAGAATCGCGCCCTGAGATAGCGTGATTAAGCCATCGACTTTTAGGGTAATATTACCGCCTGCGCCTGTGCCAAAGGTGCTGCTACTGATGGTAACCTTGCTTAAGTCCAATTGACCGGTTTCCACTAAAATGCTACCTACTCGATCCGCGCTCACATCACTGCCTTCAAAGGCATTTACGGCAATATGTCCCTGATAAGCGCTGATGTATTCTGAAACGTATAAGGTGATATTGCCGCCTTGGCCGATTCCAAAGGCGTTGCTTTCAATTGCGCCATTGTCTATGATGAGTCGATCAGCTTCTATGTATATCGTTCCGGCATGACCTTCGATTTGGGAGACGGTAGACGAGGCTATGCTACTCTCTTCTTGTTCCAGTTTGCCAGAATCAGCAAAAATAGCCGCATTGCTGAGCGTGACATCAGTCGCTTTGATGCGAATATCGCCCCCCTCTCCATCACTGATCGTCGAACTGGAAATGATGGCATCAAAGGCTTTTTTATCTGTGTCGATGAGTTCGTTGCCCTTTAGGTTTAAACGATTGACTTGGATATCTATCCAGCCTTTTTCGCCTGGTTCTAAGCTATTCGCTTTCAATTTGCTTTGATTGAGCGTGAATTGCCCTGCTCGGATATTGATATTACCGCTGCCTTTGCCACTGCTGATGGCCTGAGCATTGTTGAACGTGAGTTCGCCAAATTGATTGAAATGGCTGGCCTCTAATCCTGTTGGCATGAGTTCACCTGGTGATGCAAGACTGGCCAGATTGATTCGTCCCCCTGGGGCTTTGAGTTGGCCCTCTGTTATTGTGAGATCACCGCTGATGAGAGAGAGTGTTTTTCCAGGAGGGGTTGCCAATTGGCTGCCTTGAATAGATAAGGGGGCTGGGGTGTTGGTGAGAAATCCAAACGCTTCAACGGGTGCAACGCTTAATAGGCTGTTTTTGGGATGACGCGCATTAAATTGTCCACCGTTTTCTAAGCGGAGGTAGTCAGCAGTGCTGGCATGAAAACTACCTTGTATGTCTAATTGCGCTTGTGAACCGAATAGGATGCCGTAGGGGTTGAGAAAATACAGATCAGCGTTAGGGATGGTTGAGCGCAGTAAGCCGTCAATTTGTGAGGGCTTGCCACCTGTGACGCGACTGATAATGTTATTGACCGTATTCGGGCCAGAAAAACTTGCACTTTCAAAGCTTTGCACATTAAAGTCTTGAAAACTATGAAATAGGTTACCACCGTGTTGTTGACCTAGCTCGGCTTTTATGAGATAGTCAGGGCCCGATAACGCCCCGCTGCGGCCGAGTGTGCCATCAAGGATGATTTCAGCTTGGATAGGTAAGCTGATGATTAATAAAATAATTGCGCGTAAAGGGATAGATTTCATTTGGGTCTCCAATTGAACAATTCAAGTACCAAAAATGGAATATAATGACTGATATCTCAGAGATATCTCAGATTGTCATAAAAATAATTTCAAAACCGCTGAATGGCAAACACGCAGGTTTGCCCCTACAAGATTGGGTAATGGAAAAATACAACCCAAGGGCAAACACGCAGGTTTGCCCCTACAATAATTTGGTTAATGGAAAAATACGATGTTTCCACCACTTAATAATATTTTATACGTTGATGACGATGAATCCCTTCGCACTATCGTACAAATCGCCTTAGAAGATATAGGGGGTTATACGCTAAAAATTTGTTCTTCTGGGCTGGAGGCCATTGAAACTGCCTCTCATAGTGAATTTTTGCCCGATTTAATATTGCTTGATGTGATGATGCCAAATATGGATGGGCCCACGACACTTCAGAAATTGCGTGAAACAGAGCCAAAATTGAATACGGTTCCGGTTATCTTTATGACGGGTAAAGTTCAGTTTCAAGAGGAATATAAAAAGAGGGGCGTATTGGATGTGATTACTAAGCCTTTTGATCCAATGACGTTGGCGGATAGGCTTCAAAAATTATGGGAAACGCATTATGAATGATAACTCACAAATCGTAGCTGATAAACTAGCGATATTACGTAAAAGCTTTGCAAAAAAACTCAATGAACGCTTGAACAAAATACATCATCATTGGACAGCACTTCAGGTTGATTGGCAAGCTGATGTCTTTAATGAATTACACCGTGAGGTACATTCCCTTGCGGGAGCAAGCCTGACTTATGGATTTGTTCAGCCTGGCACAATAGCCAGACAGTTGGAAAAAGTGATCCAGCACCTCACAAGTAGCCCTGATGCGGAACAATCGCAAGAGATTGTGAGGCTTCTGAGTACACTTCAGCAAGCTATTGAGCAGACTGAAAAAGAAATGAGTGTTGATTTTTGATGAATTGATAAAAAGAGCCAACCCCTTCTGTATTGGATGTGAATAGCCTTAAAAGAACCCTTATCTTTACCCACAAGTAGATTGTCAATTTAGTACAAATTTTAGTTTGCTGGTGTAATATGTGTAAAGTTTGATCAGTTTAATTTATCGCAAACAACAAGCCTAAAAAGGGGTTGCCCTAGTTTTACAATGGTATTAAAACGGGAGCCATCCTGCACTAGGCACTTATGAAATTGACAATGGGCGCATTCCCAAAAAAAGGTCATTCTCAATCAATCGCGCCTACGCAAAATAAATTTTGCACTCCAATGCCTTCGCAAAATAAATTTTGCACTCCAACGCCTTCGCAAAATAAATTTTGCACTCCAATGCAAAATAAATTTTGCACTCCAATGCAAAATAAATTTTGCACTCCAATGCCTTCGCAAAATAAATTTTTCAAAAAAATCATTTATTCAAACAATTTGTTGGCATAGGCTACAACTTGTTCTGGATCACAAGGTTTAAAAAAAACCTCTGAAGCGCCTAAGGCCAGCACTTCAGATTTGGTTTTAGAATGGGAACGACCGGTTAATGAGAGTACTGGTATATTCTTCTGTTGAGCGTCGATGCGCAGCCAACGTAAAAACCCCATGCCGTCTAAAACGGGCATCATCATATCTAGGATAATCAAATCTGGTGTTAGGGTTTTCAATTGTTCTTTGCCATCTTCTCCGTGAATGGCATGAAAGATTTCATAGCCTGCCATATTGAGGTAGATCCCTAACAGCTTTCGCAAATCGTCATCATCATCCACCATCAGTATTTTTTTTGCTGGGTTCATGTTAGATAAAACTCCTTAAACGTAGTTCAAAAGACAAACCCTGATCAACTTGACTACTGGCTGTCAATGTGCCTTTCCAATCTGTGATCAGTTTGATAGCGCGACGAAGGCTGTTAAATTTATCCGAAATATCAACGTCGTCAGAAAACAGGTATTGTTGAAGACGTTCATTGGGCATACCCGAACCGCTGTTCTTGAAAGTATACGTCATCCCGTTATCCCGCTCTTCCAGTTCGATGGTTATGTCTGTATTGGGAGCACCATCATCAATCAAGAGTGTCAGTACAGAGGCTATTACCAAGCTGAGTTCATTGGGCGCGGCAAACACAAGACTCACCAGAGCAGGTAACTCATGATGTATTTTGATCTGTTGTTCTGTCGCGATGGCGTTCACTTTTTCTATGGCATCTAATATGGGTTCTTTCGCATCAATCGGATAATTTTCAACTTGGATGCTTGCGTCTAACTCAACATTCAGTTGTGTTTCCACTTCATTTAAAATCTTCAGGTGAGCGTTGACTTTTCCCTGTAGAATGCCAGCTATCATGCGCTTTTCTTCATGGCTTGATTGCTCACTGCTCAGTAATTTGCTGGCTGTCATGATGGATTGCATGTCATTGCGAAATTGGAAAATCAGTCGCTCTGCCACTTGTTCCTTGAGGGTATTCTGTAGTTTCATTTGAGTGATATCGACTAATTGGCATAAAATCCCTTTTTTGACATTCAACAGGCTGCCATCAGTCTCCTCTTGGTAATAGAACAATTGCAAATTCAGAACAAAAACCCGCTTAATGGCTGCGGTGAGTGTCACTTGCTGCACTATTGCATTCTGTTCCAACAGAATATGACGGAAATAGTGTCGGGCCGTTTCTAGATCAGTCTGGCAAAGCGTCATCAGAAACTCTAAAATGGTGCTTTGGTGAGGTGTCAGTTTAAACGATTGTGACAAAGTGTTCATACTTTGGTTCACGGAAAGGGTGAGCCCAAATACATCGTAAATAATCGTGGGGGTTTCCAATTCAGCGATGATATTTTCTAATCCGGTTAAACGGTGTTCTAAGGTGGTAATTGACTTATTGAGTGATTGGTAAATTAAATCACCCCCTTCAACCTGAAAATAACGACGCAATTGCTTTTTATTCGTCTGGTTGCGAAGTCGCCATTGTTGCCGATGATAAAGGGATTCAGCCAATTGAAGCCCCAAATCTTTGAGTGTGGCTTCAAATTGGTTTTTGTTATGCCCGTTTCTGGTTTCGATAGCCAAGGCCCAAAATCCTAAGACTTCATCACCAAAAATCAGGGGGACTAAATAGTGTTGTTCAGCAACATCAAGGGTTTTAAACAAGGGTTGTGTTAAAAGCAGCGCACCCTTTTTCTGGATGGCAATCGTGTAAGGTTTGCGGTTGTAATCACGTTGTTGTTCCTCAATATCGGCCACAGAACAATGCAAGGCTTTGATTTCTTTAGGATAGTGATTACCCGGCGACCATTCTAAAATGAGCAAGCGATTTAAATTGAGCACTTCATGAAGCATCATCATAATTTGTGACCAATATTCTTCTCTCGCTAAAAATTTGGCGTTGATCCGATCTGCCAGTTTAAATGAGCTATCCACTAACCTTTGGCGCAATCGGGTATCGCTTTTAAACAATTTATGTTTAAAATCAAACCAATAGAGTAGCCATTGTGCGAGAATCATTTCGATGATGGGGAGCCAAATGCTGGTATAGCGATAAAGTAGCCAAGCCAATAAAATATAGAAACCTGATATCGCCAGCGTAAACAGTGAGGCTTGCTGCGTGTTTAAAATGTGGTATATGAACGCGCTCAATGTTATCAGGATCAATAACAATAGCCATTCGAGGCTGCTACTTAAGGTGGTGATATGTTGAGCATTTAATAGCGTATTCAAGGCCAGTGCGTGGTATTCTGGCATTGAAATCATGACATCATGGAACAGAGACAGGGGGGTATGCAGTCCAGGCACATTGTGAGGGCGAGCGAAACCCACGATAATGCTGCGTTGTTCAATCAATTCACTGTTCATTAAATCGCCACTGAGCATGTTGTCTAGCTTTATTTTAGGCAATCTTTCCAGTTCGCTACCAAAGTAAACCGGGTAGGTTGCTTCTCTGAGCATCAGGGGGGTACCGAGAAAATGCTCTGCGGCAAGCACTTCTAATGTCGGATAGGCTTGTTCTTCAATCAGAAAGGCACTGTATTGTCGCCGGTGGATACCATGCGTATAGGGTGGTATATCCACTATGCCAGAGTTAATTTCACACCGGGCAGGGATTTTGGGTAGGGGCTCAAGCCACGGTGTCCATGAGGAAGGGGAATAAGAGTCAAGCCACGGTGTCCACGAAGTGGGCAAAGGGTGATTAGGGTACATTTTGTCATCAGGTTGTAGTAAACGCGCAAAAAACACATTGCCGTATTTTTTAGCCTGACAATAAAAATCGCTGGACACGTTTTTGGGCAAAAAGGTAAAAACGATTTGCTTGGCCTGTTTTTGGTGCAAACGCTCTAATAATGTTAACCAGGTTTGATTGCCTTGATCGTGGGTTTCAGGAGGTGCCTCAATCAGTAAGACTTGTTGCTGCCCTTTTTGATTGGTAATCAAATATTCAAACCCGTCATAAGCCCATTCATCTAACCAGACAAATGCTTCAAAAAACATTAACACCGTGATAATAACCGTAATCATCAAAACATAAAAAAAACGGGTCAATTGATTTTGCCATTTATTCCACATTATATTGTTCTCTTTGTGTATAATTTGGGTAGTCAAAAAGGGGCAGGCACAAGTGATCTTCGTCTTGATGTTTCGACGCGATGCTCGCGTCTCTGCCTGTGATCTTCGTCTCTGCCTGTGATCTTCGTCTCTCTAAATTTAGAGACGCGAGGCATCGCGTCTCTACCTGTGTTCTTCGTCTATCTAAATTTAGAGACGCGAGGCATCGCGTCTCTACCTGTGATCTTCGTCTCTACCTGTGATCTTCGTTTATCTCAAATCACCTTAGAAAATCGCTGTTCCTTATTTTGGCGTAAATAAATATCAAACGTCAGACAAATATTACGCACAAGCAGACGGCCCGCTGGTAAAATATCAATCCGATCTTCATGACGTACTAATAACCCATCATTTTGCAGGATTTCTAATTCTGTCCATTCTACGGCAAAATACGCTTTAAAATCAATCTGGTATTGTTTTTCTATGGCGGGAATATCCAAACTGAAATGACAAATCAGTTGTGTAATGACTTCCCGTCGCAATTTATCATCGGCAGTCAAGGCTACGCCACGAAATACCGGAATGTGTTGGCCCTCAATTTGAGCATAGTATTCCTCTAGCGTTTTGACATTTTGGCTATAGCTATCGCCCACTTTACCAATAGAGGTGATGCCGAGCCCGATTAAGTCACAATCGGCATGAGTTGAATAGCCTTGAAAATTGCGATACAAGCTGCCGTTACGTTGAGCAATGGCTAATTCATCGTCAGGGAGGGCAAAGTGATCCATGCCAATATACACATAACCGGCATCCATTAATTGGTTAATCGTGTGTTGTAAAATCGCTAATTTTTCAGACGAGTGAGGTAAATCCGCTTCATTGATGCGCCGTTGTGCTTTAAATAAAGTGGGCAAATGCGCGTAATTGAAGACAGATAAGCGTTCGGGTTTAACGGCCAAGATTTGATCTAAAGTGTGAGCAAAAGAATCCACATTTTGATGTGGTAATCCGTAAATGAGATCAATACTAATCGATTTAAAACCTTCACTGCGAGCTGCCTCTAATACCGCAAAAGTTTGCTCAACTGATTGGATACGATTAACGGCCTTTTGAACTTTGGGGTTAAAATCTTGTACGCCCAAACTCATGCGATTAAAACCCAATTCGCGTAAAAAAGCAACGGTATCAGATTGCGTTTCACGGGGATCAATTTCAATAGAATACTCCCCAGTGTCATCAGTCAGCAGCAAAAAATGCGCTTTTATCTGTTGCATCAACTCACGCATTTCCTCATGACTTAAAAAAGTGGGCGTACCGCCTCCCCAATGTAATTGAGTGACAGGGCGCTCAGGATTAAACAAAGCACTTTGAAAAGCGATTTCTTGATGCAAAGCGGCTAAATAAGGCCCAGCAAGACTACGGTTTTTGGTAGCCACTTTATTACAGGCACAATAAAAACACAGCGTATCACAAAACGGCACATGTACATATAACGATAAAGGTTTAGGTATTGCATTGCTATTTTGGGCCTGTTCACGATAAGCGGCTTCATCGAACCCTTGATGAAATTGAACAGCGGTAGGGTAAGACGTATAACGCGGCCCTGCTTTATCATAACGATGGATTAAATCAAGATCAAAAGTAATGGTTTGTTGCACAGTAACCTCATTAAAGTTATCAGTTTT
>JAYQWI020000580.1:0-15869 GCA_035871815.2 Candidatus Parabeggiatoa communis | reverse complement strand
GGGAACAAAGGAATCGTTTAAACCCGCTTTGATTTGTTCTACGATGTCATCCTGTTTTTGTTCATAGCGAATCAGTCCTTTTTCTGCCAAGCTGGCTAACAGGATATCCAGATCACCATGAAAATCGCCAAAAGTGATAATGCTATTAAAGGTCATGTTTTATCTCCGCATGATATGATTATAACTTGTTGAAAACGATAACGTACTATTAATTTTCCTGATTCTAACGATATAATTAATGTAGGGTGGGTATAGCGTTTCCCAATTGAATGAACCGAAGCTCAGCGAAGCTAAGTACAAATTATTATCGTTCCAAATTTATTTTGCGGCCCTCTTGGAGTGCAAAATTTATTTTGCGGCCCTCTTGGAGTGCAAAATTTATTTTTCGATTTTTGGAGTGCAAAATTTATTTTTCGACGGATTAGAACTCATGATCACTCACCCAAGTCATCATTTCAAGTGCTTTGTCTGTAAAACGAGATTACTTCAGTATGTCCTTCGATAAATCAATACCACTTCAATTCTTCTATTCTTTTTGCGCTTTTTCGAGGTATTATTATCTATTTTTAATCTGTTATTGTTATAAGCCATATCTGAATATCAACGCTGAACAGGTTTATATTCACCAAATGAAGTCGCTTACATGATATGACGAGTCGGATCGATACCTAATTCTTGGAAATGCTTAAAAACTTCAATCGCTCGATGTGCTGCTAATTCAAGATTAGAGGAAAAATTTCGGGATTGTTGTGGATCAGCATGCCCTTGAATTTGGATTTCTTGAATGGCCCCTAATTTTCCCTTAAATATATTGCCTACTATTGTTAAGACTTTTTTACCATTCTCTTTCAGCTTAGTTTTGTCTACATCAAAAAGAATGTGACTACCAAAACTAATTCTCTGAATAGTCACATCATTCTGGATAACAATGTCAGGGTTTTTTCGCCAACGAATCGAAATGCCATAAATATTTTCTGCAATTTCCAAGGGTTTTCTATTATATTTAGCAGCAATCCGATTCACAATTTCCATTTGATTTTTTTTCACTTCTTGAATATCAACTTGTCCAATGTCATTTTCTGCTATTATTTTTGAGAATTTGTCTACAACTATTTCACAATGTTGATATTTAGTCTTTAGTTCTTGATAATTAACAATTCTTTTTTCTTGTTCTGCTAAAGTTTCTTCACAATGTCCATATTTTATTTTGAGTTCTTGACAACTAATAAGAATTTTTTCTTGCTCTGCTAATTGTTGGTGAAACGAATTGGCATTAACAGCAATTAAAATAATCAATACCGCAGCCAAGGAAACAACTAAGTCGGTTCCCGGGCCAAAAACATTGTTATCTTCAACGAGAAAGCTTTGTAAGTTTTTCATGGAAGTGTCACTCAAATAAGGTTATGTATAATGATGAGTTGTGTGAATTGGTTGCGAGTAAAGTGATAAATATTGAGGGTTATTTATCACTTCGCTCGAAATGACCTGTCAATTGGCACAAATATTGTGCGTATTTTATGACTTAAAGCTTCGATAAAACATTTTCAATTTCTCAAAAATGATCTTATACAAAGGCTTTCTGGAGGTGATTAATTGAACTAAATCTTTAACCACCTCATTGGATGTTTCTAGTTCTTTATTAAGAGTCTCCACTTTTTTGGACATATTTTTAACATCACGCTGAAAATTATCGAAGGTGCGATTTTGAGAAGCAATCAAGGGTTGTAAAGAATCA
The DNA here is from genome assembly GCA_035871815.2 of Candidatus Parabeggiatoa communis. Lineage (GTDB taxonomy): Bacteria > Pseudomonadota > Gammaproteobacteria > Beggiatoales > Beggiatoaceae > Parabeggiatoa > Parabeggiatoa communis. The sequence continues at coordinate 14,134 of JAYQWI020000580.1, read as the reverse complement.
TAAAAATCGGTTTTCGATTGCGTCAATTCTTTATTGCCCTTTTCTAACTGGGTAACGGCACTCTCAATAAATTCCTTTTGGGCTTTGATTAAGGGTTCGGTTGAAGAAGAAAGCGTTGATTTAGCAGAAAGCAATTCTTTATTAACTTTTTCCAATTGCTGGTTTTGTTCTTTCAGATTATTTTCTAATGCTTGTAAGACGCTATGCACCTCATGTATCGCTTTATTCATAGCTGTTATCTTTTCTAAAGACGGTTTGAGGTTTTCATGAAACGTCTTTGAAATTTTTTCAACAGCCATTTCTAAGCTTTGTTGTAATTCAGTCGTAATTGTTTTTGGTGAAAACCTATCATAAACAGTCATCATTTCTTTAACGAATTCTTTTTGTGAATTCTGGATTCCCGTCATCAATTGCGCTTGTGAATTTTGAATTTGATTCAAAAATGCTTGAAATTGCGCTTTTGTATTAACCAGTTTCTCTATGCCATTTCGCATTTCCTTGGTTTGCACTGCGACTTCTTCTGTTTGAGCATAAACGCGCTCATCTAATTGGCTAACGGCGTTTTTAATTTGTTCAAAATTGTTAAAAAAATAATCATCAGGAATAGCATTTTGGGCCAAAGAAATCATGGTATCTGCTGCTTTTTCCATGGTTTGAAAATAAGCTTCTTGTTTAAGACGAACAACCATAATCAATAAACCAAGAATAACAGCGACTTCCAATCCAGCAACACTGGTGCTAAATGAAATGTGTAATGAATTAAACAACGATTTCAGTTCTAATGTCGTGCTGCTAGAATCCAAATTAAGTTGAGATAAGGCTAAGATAAGTCCAATAAAGGTACCCAAAATACCCAATTGCAAGGCAATTTTTTGGATATTTTGCAATTTAAAAATATCATCAATGGCCTCCTCTCGATACGGTTGCATAGTACTCATACTGGATTCAAAACGATGATCTCTTGCTTCTCCAATAATATGTTGGAAAAGACGAGGCATCGCCAAATTTGGAGTGGGATTATTAGGCAAAATGTCTCCAACGCCTTCTAGGGCAAGACGATCTATTTCTTTGCTCCTAATTTTCATTAATTTATCTTGAGCATTTTTTTCAACCTGAAGTGCAAAGGCATGTTCAACTTGAATTTTTGTCAAAATGACGATAGCTAATCCTAATCCCCACAATGCAAATCCATGAATCAGAACAGAAAGATTAGCAAACAATTCATCTGATTTAGGATAGGTTAATGGGAAAAGATAATAAAATGCCAATACACTCACAAACAAAACGACGAAAAGCCATTTATGAAACAACCAAAAGCTTAAATTGATGAGTAAGCTTTTTGGAGAAGAACTGGCAAATTCGGATGTATTAATCATTCTCCTCTTCCTCTTTGGTGTCTTTTTTCAGACGTTTAGTGGGTTGTTCTGAAGATAAAGCTGGATTTTGAAGTTCTTGATGAAAATCATCAAAGCTAAAATCCTCATCGGTTGGACGATCAGATGTTAATTGTGTTAACTGAGGGCGAATTTCACTACCAATAGAATAAGTAGGATTTGTACCGCGAATTTCTTCAATATTTTTGCGATTAGCAATCCTTTGAGGATCGTCATCTTCAATTCCTGTCTCTATCAATTCTTTTTCTTTCTTATAAAGCACATCAAGCTTATCTATATCGGCTTGATTAGTTTTTCCCGCCATCTGATTTTCAATCTCAAGTCTATCTAAGGCTCTTTGATGATGGCCATCACGGACTCTAACCGCTAATTGTTCGGATTGCGTGAGTGAACGTTTTATATTCACTATTTCGACCATCAAACCAAATTGTTTCGCAGTTCGCTTAAGCGAGTAATTAAACGTTTTTAAAATTTCCGTTTTGGTTTTTTGATCACTGTAACGAATAAAATGGCTAGGCACTATCTCCAGAGTCGCTTCTATATCTTCTTGAAGTACCTTTTGAATATCAGTAATCTCTTTATTGAGTGACTGATAATTATTAATTTGAAAGGTATGCCAATCACAAACGGTCCAGACTTTAAATTTACCGGTAAATGTCACGAATTCCTCATTACCTCCTTCTCGAATAGGAGAAGTTTTAAATTGAAATTCATGAAAACTCTCTTGTAAAGCGTGAAACCGTTTTGCAAGTACATCGTTTTCTTGATCGGCTTTAGGCATTACGCTGATACTCGTTAAAGAAAAAGTGTTCTTTAATTTCTGCGTAATTTCTTCTCTTAAGAGTTGTTCAACAGAAACCTTTTCTTGGTCAGGATCATGACCGGAAAAACGCATATAAAAGCGTTCAGGTTCCATATCATGAATAAGCAATTGTGCTTGTTCAAAAATCACCCGTTTAATCTCATTGAGAACACGCTTATGAGGACTTAAATAATCTCTCAAGCTCTCAAGATTGTTGACTTCTGCTTTAACGATGATTTTTAAGCACCCTTTGACTCGGGTATCTTTAGTGACAAATTCACCTTTTTCTTCCAAGAAAATACCATCCCGTTTCAAGGTAATGGGTTCAAGATTAGGAATAATAAAAAGGTGTTCAACATCGTAACCAATAGAATTAGCTTCTTGTTTGACTTTCGCCTTAATCTGATTCTCAATCTTTTTTGGGTCATCTGACTTTTTATCAAAATCAAGAATTAAATCAGCATATTGCATATTAAGCAACAGCGTTTGTGTGATCTTTTCGACTTTTTTGAAAAGCCACTCTTTTAAATCATCAATGCGAGTCGCTTGATATTGACCAATATCGGTCAAATTCATCAACACTTCATGTTCTACCCGGATAGGCTCAGGACAATTCTTAATTGAACATTCAATTTCATACTTAAAGAGTGATGATTCTTCTGGGCGCAAAGAGCCTATATCACTACTATCAAGCGCAAGATAGCTTATTTTACGTCCTCGGTTGAGAAGAAAATGGTCATTGAGATAAGTGACCAAATTATCTCGAAGTTTACCGTTTAATTGGTAAACGAATTCTTGCAATATCACATTTTCACGCAAAAAAACGCCAATCTGTTGTTGAAGTAATTGTTGTAGTTGAGAGACTTGCTCATTAGTTGCGACAATGTTAATTTTATTGTCTTGATTAACTTGAAGCATTGCCTCTGCTATCTTGAGACTGAGTTCTTCACCATAATCTTTAACGCGCACTGGAAAAAATTGGGAGTGTATTTGGACAGGCTTTATTTTATCAGCATCTCTTACAGACAATCTGGCTTCAAGAATTAAGCCAATTTCTTCTTTTGCGCGTCGATTAAGTTCGTATTCCGCTTGTTTTTTGAGGCCATGAAAGTAACCCTTAATAAAAGGGTTGCCCTCATGCTTTTGAATACGTGCAAATTCTTGAAGCCATCGACAGATTAATTCTTCCAGCACGGCACTTGGATGGGGCCCGTCATACAAAGCTTGAACGACTTGAACAGCCTGTTCAAGTTGACAAGACACTTCGTATGTCACATTGAGGCTAATGGCTAAGCCCGTCGAAATGTCTTTGATTTTACAATCGGAAATTTGGGCTTCCGCAGAATGTACCGTAGAAACTAAATAACAGCGAACTTCCCCAAACAAAGGTTTTTTGGGGAGATGCTTGCCTGTTTTATCAATCATGACTCCCTTTTTTGAAGGCGAGTCTGTTTTGGGTAATTCAGAGTAATTGACTCTTCTAATTACCGTATCAAGCGGATAGATTTGGCTCATTTTTTTGTTCCTGAATAATAAACAGTTGTACTTCTTGCCCTTCAAGAAGCGTATAAGGTATTAGGGGACGAAAAACGCCTTTTTCAAAAATGGCCGTGATGGTTGATTCACTTAAATTGGTTAATAAAACCTCAATAATATCATTTAAGGTAGCATAAGCTTTTTCAGGAGAAAATGGACTCACTTTTTGACGATTATTCTCTTTTTTGCCATGTACTATCCAACTTCTATAATGATAAAGGGCTTTAGCTTCACCAGCTAACTGAGGATTATGTCGCAACAAATTAGGTTTTATAAAATCCAGAATTTCATCCGGTTTCCAGTATTCAACTTCAGCCAAAAAGTGATTATAAACGGCTTCTCCTAAATCAATGGGGGTAATACCCGTTAAGAGTACGCCTTTATGTTGTAAATAGTTTCTGAGAAAACGTTCAAAAGTGGCCCATAAACTCACCACAAATAATTCTTTTATTTCGACTTTGACAATCTTAGCAAAGTCATCAACATTAAAGACTTCAGGGCGTTGCTCAAATACCAGAGTCCGTTGAAGTAATCGTTGTCTCTCAATAGGATTTCTGGTTTTTACCGCCCTTTTTATAATTGTTAAACTATCCTTAGTAAATATATAAGCTTCCCATATTGGAAATAACGGATTAGAAGTCATGGTCACTTACCCAAGTAATCATTTCAAGTAATGAGGCTTTGTCGGTAAAACGGGTTGTTCTCGTCACCGGATCGACTATCCAATACCAACCATTTTGATTCACACCATTAAACATAGGACGTGTGTTTCCTGGTTCCAAAGTCACTTGAGGCCCCCCCTTGCTCATATATTCAAGGTGTATCTGGTCCAACCCCCCATTTATTTCAATCATACCTTCCGTCAAAATAACCCCCGCACTTTGGGGTATAATGTTAGCCAATATTTCTGCTTGACCTTTCTCACGAAGTGAAAGTGTTGGCGCTTCATAATTGCCCGCAGGTTCCTTAATTTGAATGGTATCCGTTGCGACTTCCAATTCACCTTGAAACCACGTTTTGATTTGACTAAACAAGTCACTCACTCGAACTAAATAAAGTTTAACTTTTGTAGGGTCATTAGTGTGTTGTTCATTTAGGGTATTCATAAGGGATTATCTAGCTAATGCTTTGAATTTTTTATGCAATTCAAGAATGACTTTACGTTCATTGATGAATCGTTGCCTTTTAGCACGTTCAGCAAGACTTATCTTTCGGATTTCATCCGTAAATAAGCCTTGTCTTAACCACCAACGCCTTAGAAAAAAGGTTTGTTGAGAACGATCAGAGTTTAAAACCACTTGTTGGAGTAAACGATCAGAGATTGGTAAAACCTCTGGATGCGTATTTTTGGTATCGAAACCGTGTAGAATTTTAAACCAGATTTCAACTAAATCAGCCAAAATAATATTGAACACTTTCAAATCTTTAATCACTTTCAGATTATTCGCATTGTCTATAGAATTATCTTCCAATAATGCTTTTTTAAACTGTGACAATTGATTAGACAATTGATGATAAGTTTTTTCTCCCAAATGTTTTAACGCGTATTCCATGCCAGGATGAAAAAACCACGAAACGAGTAAATCAATCTGTGCCAATTCATTATCATCATTTAGATTAGCAAAAAGAGGATATTTAGAAGGCCATACACCATAATCTACTGCCTTAAAATTATTTATTGCTGTCATTGCATAATCTATGATCAATTTTAGGGCGTATTGATTGGATAATGAATACTTTTCATGTTCTAAACCACGATCAGGCAACCACGTTTTTAAGGTGTCCAATAATTCGTAAACGCGCAAACCACTTTTTTTGGCTTGCTCAAGTAAGGTATTGTAAACTTCATTTTTGGCTTTTTGATCACCCCGATCTAGCAATTGTTTTATCCAATACATTCCATCGAATTGAGAGGCAAATCTTAATTGTTTGACAATGCCTAAAACAATCATCAAAACAATCGCATAATCTTGTTTTCTTATGAGATTATCCAGAAAATTTTTAACCATTTCCTGTAATTGAGTATAATTCAACATTTCTCGAATCAGTTCAGAAAGACGGATAATAATAGCGCTTACTTCTTGTTCTCTTGTTTTTAGTTCCTGATTAATCAACTCAAGCACTTTGTCTGGGTTCACATTTCTTGGATCAACATTTGGATCAATTTTAAGCTGAATATTTAAATGTTGCTTGAGACCAATAATAATATCCATCAACCAGTTTCCACCATAATGACTGGAATCTGAAATAGCCATTTCCGCCGCTAAATTGATAACATTTTCAATAATCTGTTGAGAAACATTGAAATTGAAAAGCAAACCTGATTCGCGAATTCGCTCAAAATGATTAATATAGAGAGATTTTTGTTCTAAATATTTTTTTAACTCTCCTCTCAAATAAGGAAGCGAAAAATCGACGATTTGTGAACCGGAATCCGAACGAATCACTTGAAGATGAGATGCTGCCATGATGTTATCATGGTCTTTTTCCCATATTTCTATGCCGTCTTTTTCCTCTTTTTTTGTTGAAATATATTCAGTTCCAATGACTCTTCCTTTTTTAGTCTTAACCTGTGATGATTCGACAGTAACCTCTATTTTTTTACCGTCTAACAGTAATGAAACGACATAATCAAAATCACGACGACTTAATTCAGGAAAAAAAGTTGCTACATAAAGTACTGTATTTTTTACCAGATCATCGTCTTGAATAAGTTCTTTTGGCCCAACTGTTCTGATCTCTTTCAAAAGAAAATCTTGTACGTTTTGCCCTTTAGTATATCGACTTCTTTTTTCAACTTCCTCTTTAAGTTGTCCTATACCATTTCTCAAATAGCCTGAAATTAGCCCATAAAATTCACTATCGCTATTGTTTTCATCCCATAGCCCATAGTTTCTTTGTTCCACAATCTGTTTTTCAAGAGATTTTGCAATCGTCTCATCCTTTAAATAAGATTTTAATAAATAAGGTAAAAAAGGAATGTTCCAACGATAAAAATGGAAAGAGGACTCATCCAACGTTTCTTGAAGAAAAGCAGTATTGGCAAAACATATCAGCATGATATCATTTCTTTTTAAGTCGTCTTTGATCGCTTGAGCCTTGAAATCTTCTTTAAGGAACATGGAATCCAAAAACCTTTGGCATTTTAAGCTAACTAAGCTAACAACAACTACTAATTTTTCACCTTTCCCAATTTTTTCATTGACAAAGATATCTAATTGCAAATCAGTTTGTTCTAACTGGTTGCTTTCAAAAGTCAATAGCCTTTTTTCATAATTTTCTTCAGTGCTATTCACTAATTCATAACAGGCAGAACGTACCATATTTTCATCAAAACAATCGACTAAAAGAATCCTATTATTTTTTAACTCGACAAAACGTTCTTTTACCTCTTGGGGATAGTCAAAATTCAGTAATCCTGGTGGTTTACTAGGAAAAGAGCGAGTGGGATCTTTGAAAGTGACTTCATCTTTGGAATTCTCTGTGGATTGCCCAATTAGTATTGTGCTATTGTAAATACTACCAATCGTGGAGATTGTTTCTATTGAATCACTTTCAACTTTTGGCCCCACAGATGTTTGTGGAGCAGTTGATTTAGCAGTGAATTCTTTCTCTCCAGGTATATCTGGCTCTTTTTCTGCATTGTCAACAAGTTTCTCATCATCTTGTTTTTCGTTATCTTGTTGACTTTGATATTCTTCTTGTTCAGTCATCATAAATGTTTCCTATTCTCAAGCCTTATCTTCACGATAAGGATTAACCAATTTTTAATTCTTTCACACCAGTAACATTGCCTATGGTAATCACATCACCAATAATTTTGTTAGCCTTGATATTTGGATTAACTTCTGTTTTTAGCTCGGTTGATTTTGTTGAAGGCACAGCTGTTTTAGCTGTGAATGGTGCTAAACGTTCATCCCAAGCTTTAGCAATTTCCTCACTCATATCATAGAGTTCATCCCATTTTGAAAATAAAAGATCAATTTTGGCAGCTAAACCAGCATCTTGCAACAACGTTTCTTTCTCCTCTTCTCCTCCATAAATCTTTTTAACTACACCAATGATGCGATGAGTGGCAGGGTGATAGAGCAGTCCGCCACTTTGCCCTTGACCTTTAATAGCCCCTTCGATTTCAAGTTCGTGATCAACAAATCGTGTGATATTTCCAGAATAGATGCCCATACCGGCTTTATTCCTATGACTTCCCGGATAACCAACACTTATCACATCGTCTCCTTTGGGGTTTTTTGGAACACGCTCCAAGGGTATACAATTTTCTATCTGATAATTAGAATCTATCTTAAGAACAGCAATATCTTTCGATTTTATAGACTTATTATGTTCGAGTTTTGCTAAAAAAACTTCTTTATCTTGATACTCAATCAAAATATCATCATTACCATCAAGTTCCACTTCTTGAATACAATGCCATGCTGTTAAAATATAGCCATTTGGCATGACAAAAAATCCCGTACCTTTAAATCCTGTATCAGTAGAAATTTTAACGGTTATCCGTTCAAGTTCCCCTTGAACAAATTTTTTGAGTTCATCGTTCATTTAAAACTATTCCTCATTTTTAGGACAATCACAAAGACGATCCAGAAATTTACCAGCTACTAATATAGTCGCTAAAGAAACAACATTAACTGGCATTGAGCCCAAAATAATTGACACGCCATCAGCAACAAATGCAATTAAAGATGATTGTTGACTCTGTTGTCTTTTTTGACAATAATCATAATCAACACAGAGTTTTTTGAGTTTGTCTTTTTGATTATTAAACCATTTTTCAAAAAATTGTTTTATTTTATCACGCTCAGGAATAATGCCCACTTCAGTTGTGTATTGAGCATCTTCACTGGTTTCAAATAGCCCTGTGTACCAGTCTTGATATAATTTGTCTTCATCAGACAAATAATTCTCAATTTGTAATTCTATTTTAGAATCCATATTAACCCTCGTTTAAATTATGGTTTTTAATTTTGAACACGCATTTTTAATACAAGCGCCTTCCCAAAAAAAGTCATTATCAATTTCAATCACACCGAAGCAAAATAAATTTTGCACTCCAAGAGCAAAGACGCAAAATAAATTTTGCACTCCAATCACACTGAGGCAAAATAAATTTTGCACTCCAATCGCGCCGTCAAGATTTATCTTGATGACCCTTTTTTTAGAAATGCGCCCTTTGAGTAAAGGCCGATAGAGGAACTTTTGAAAGTAGTACACTTCCTAACAAATAAGCGAATAAATCCTTTTTTATATACAATCCTTGTCGTTATTGATGACCCTTTATTGAAGGTATGCCTTTAATAAATTAGCTATCACTTCAACATTCGGCGATAAATTCATGCTGGTGTGATTTCCGGGTACCTCATGGATATCTAGTCCTTCAGTTGCAAAATGAATCCAACTACGTTCATGATTTGAGGGTAATAATTGATCGTCTTGGGCACGGAAAAACAGAATTTTTCCATGAAAAATATTGGGAATATAATGATTCATTGCTTGATTGTTTGCCTTAATCACATCTATAAAATGGCGGGTATGAGAAATAAATTCATGGAAAGGATAAACTTTACCAGCAATATCACTCTGTTCATAAAAATAGCGGATTTTTTCTTCCAAAGGAAGCTGATTGAACTGCTTAGATGGAATGGGAAAATCAATATTGATATCAAGTCCAAGTGCATACGCGATGAGCTGCACCTCATCTGAATCTTGATTATTTATCAAAACGTACTCTGGTCCAACTGTATCCATCATAAATAACAATGCGACTTCTTGTCCCAAACGACTCAGTTGCTGTGCCATCTCAAAGGCTACAAAACCACCAAACGAATGGCCTCCTAGAATATAAGGGCCTTTCGGTTGGATAACTTGTAGTGCATTGATATAGTGAGTTGCCATTTCTTCAATTTGAGTCAATGGTTGTGTTTCTTCATCAACTCCTTTCGCTTTGAAACCATAAACAGGCTGTTCATTACCTAAGCGACTGGCCAAATCCCGGTAAATATAAATATGTCCTCCAATGGGATGAACCAAAAAAACAGGTTGTCTTAGTGAGTTACCCGCTTGGATTTCCACCAGTGAATGAGGCAATGACTGTAAATCAACGCTAACTTTAACATTAACATCTTCTAGGGTTTGGATTGATTCAACCAAAGCCGCGACAGTGGGGTTTTCTAATAAACTATGGGCTGATAAGTCTACCTGAATAGTTCTTCGTAATTCAGCAACAAGCTGAACAGCCATCAGAGAATCCCCCCCTAATTCAAAGAAATCATCGAAAATGCCTATACTGTCAATGCAAAAAAATTTCTTCCAGACTTCAATAATACTTTGTTCAAGCTCATTATGGGGAGCAACATAATCCGTTTTTAATTTCGGTCTTGAGTGTACTGATTGAGGTGTTCCAGCTTTTTCTTTCAAATTGTCAAGTAGAGTAGAAACCTTTTTTAGCCGCGTTTGTAAATCCCAGGTTGAGACAAAAATATGAGGTTGTTTGCTATGCAAAATACGTTTAAAAACCTCAATCCCCTCTGTGGATAATAATCCCTCCTTCAGTTCTTTTTGAAAGAGATTGATGTCGGTAGAGGGGCTTTCAGGCAGAGTGTGATGAGCAAGCGGTTGGTTAACAAGGGATTCTGATTGGCGTGTTACCTCCCTAGAAACCACTTTTTTTAGCAGCTCTTTATCCTGATAAACAACGATCTTACCGATATGCTTGGCTCGCGCCATGTATTGAAAGGCACTGACGACTTCCGTAATAGGCCATACCTGATGCGGAAGAGGAGTGAGATGCTGTGCTTTGAGGTGTTGTATTAGTTCATTGAATAGCTGACTAAAATTAGGTATCTCTGGGGATAAGTTGACAACAAAAAACGAAAGGCCTTTTTCAAGTAATTGGAGGCCTAAGGGCCGATTTTCATAGATATCCCGCCTACCGATTTCCAAAAAACGTCCAAAAGGGGCTAACACAGACAGGCTTTTGGGTATAAATTCCCCCACTAAGGAGTTTAAAACCACGTTCACGCCCTCACCCTCTGTGCGTTTCATCACTTCTTCAGCAAAAGCCAAGGTTCTGGAATCCATGACATGCTCAATGCCAAGAGAATGCAAAAATGCCCGTTTTTCTGGGTTTCCGGCCGTTGCAAATATCTCTGCCCCTATCATTTGGGCAATTTGCACTGCAGCTAGACCCACACCCCCAGACGCAGCATGGATTAAAACCCGTTCACCTTGGGAAAGCCTACCTAAATGATGCAAGGCATAATAGGCGGTCATAAAAGCAACTGGAATCGTTGCGGCCTCTTCCATCGTGAGATGCGCGGGTTTGGGCACGACAGATGATGCTGATGTCGTGACATAACGGCTAAAGCTGCCTTCGGTAAAGGCCATCACCTCATCACCTATCTGAAAGTCCTTAACGCCTTTTCCAATCGCAACAATCTTGCCGGCACATTCTAAACCAAATTGTACAGCGAGATCACTGGGCAGTATACCCAGTGCCCACAACACTTCCTTAAAATTAAGGCCGGTGGCACTCACTTCAATTTCAACTTCGCCTAGATCAGCTTGTTGGCGTATCGTCTTGTGAAAAGTCAGGGTATCTAGCAGACCCCGTGACGCGATTTCCAAAGAGAAATTGTCGCTTTCTGAGAGTGGTTTTTCACGGGGTGTCGCATCGACTCTCCTTAATGTATAGTCTTCAATCTCAACTAGCCCCTGTCCTTGTTCGTCCATGATTTGGATGTTCAACTTCAGGGTATGGGATGGGTTATGCTCTGTAAACGTGATGTAACTGTAAATCTTTGCTGGCAGTGGCCCGGTTATCCGCAGTTTTTTATACGCAAAGGGCAAGTAAGCCTTTTCATTTTTGATTTGAGTGAAACCCGTTGCCACATCTAATAATGCGGGATGCAATTGATATTGCTTGAGATCAGCAGAAAATGATTCAGGTAGTTCCAAGAAGGCCAATCCCTGATTGGGCCCCAATTTAACCCATTTCAAGTTGTTCCATCGGGGGCCAAATGTAATGAAGTCTGCTGAACTTGTCAGTGCGTCTTGCGAAAGCGCAATTTCTTGTTCATGACAATTTTTTTCAAGGGTGGTGATATCATATTGATCTGGGCGTTTTGCATCTGCTGGGTAGGCTATTTGCCCCCTAGCATGTTCCTGCCAAGTTTCTGACTTGACTTGACTTGAAATAACAAACTCAAATTCCTGTTCCCGTTTTGTCAGAATAGTCCGAACGGTTTTTTCTTCATTTTCTTCTACCGTTAAGGGCGCTAATAAATAAACCCCCTTGATCTCAGTGACACCATGATGATTAGTCTGGTTTTCAAAAGCGGCTCTCGCCATTTCTAGGTAAGCGGTTCCTGGCAAGGTTGCTTTGCCCATGACTTGATGTTCATCCAAAACCCACTGTTTTGAGACACTCAAGTGGCTGATGTATATTGTTTTTTCAGCATCTTCAACTATCACTTTGTCGAACAAAGGGTGGGCGATTTCTTGATATTGAGGCTTTGGAGCAATTGGAAGGGTTCCAACATGTTGTTTTTTCGCCTCGGCTGCCATACCCACCTCTTGCCAGCCATCCCAATTTATACTGACAATGAAATTATTTTTGGAGGCCTTGTAGTCAGCAAAAGCGTTTAGAAAAGCATTAGCAGCACAATAATCGACTTGTCCAAATACACCGAAGATTGAATCTAGGGATGAACATAATACAAAAAAATCCAAGTTAATCTCTTTAAAGAGTGTTTCAAGTACCCGTGTTCCCTTAACTTTAGACGCTAGAACACTTTCCGCTGTTTCTCGCGTCTTTCTTTGAATGACACCACCACCGGCTACTCCTGCACTGTGGATAACACCATGAATATGAGCAAAGTGTTTTAATGACTGACTGATAGCTGCCTGCATTTGCTGGGCATCAGCCACATCAGCACTGATGATTAAAATTTCTGATCCCAGTGTCTCAATGGTTTGCAATTTTCTGATTTTGCGGCTCACGCTATCTTGTTTATGATGCGTAGTTAGCCATTGTGACCACTCGTTTTTTGCTGGAAATGCCGAACGCATTGTGAGTATGAGCTTGGCTTGCACCGTTTTTGCGAGGTATTCTGCTAAGGTCAAACCGATACCCCCCAATCCGCCGGTAATGAGGTAAACCCCTTTTTCCCTTAATTTGGAAAGGCCACTGTTTTTTTCCAAGCGAATCGCTTCAAAGCTTGACACCCAGCGTTCGTTATCCCGATAGGCAATGACTGAATCAGTTTGCTCTGCCTTCTTGAACTCTGATAGCAGTTGATCTATCAGTCTCTGTTCTGCTGAAGTGTTTGATTCGGGTAGCACAATATCAATGCTGCGACACCTGATATTTGGGTACTCTTGCGGAATCACTCGACAGGGGCCTAATAAGGTTGCTTTTTCTGGACATAATACTTCATGACCCGTCACTTTTTGCACGTTGTTCGACACCACTTCTATGTTAATGGTGTCTGTTATATTCTGTTTGCCAAGTGCTTGGGCTAAAAATAATAGACTATAGAAACCGAGATTTTGGTACTGTTCAAGTTGTTCACTATCTGATTGGTCATCTGGTGATGTCGTATTCCAAAGATGAATGATCGTTGTGGGTATTTGGTTTACGGTATGAAGGGCTTTGAGTAAAGCCTGATAATCTGTATCTCGTTGGGGATTCAAAGTGTAGGTGTTGTTGTTGACTACTGAAAATGTGGCACCCACCTTCACGCTGATCACAGACTGCCCTTCTTGTTCTCGTTTTTTGACGATTTGGGCACCCAAACCAGACTCATCGATGAACACTAACCAAGGATGCTGAGAAACGGCCTGATTTTGAGTGGGCAAGAGGGCACGTTTCCACGAGGGGATATAAAACCAATCGGCTATATCTGATTTCTTTTTTAAGTGCTGAATGGTTTTTGGCTGAATGACTTTTTCAGTGATTTCTGAAGAGACGGATTGTGTTGTTGGATAAGCGGCTTGGGCCATTAAAATATGGCTATTCAAAGCATTCATTTTAGGAAAAGAATCGACTTCAACAAATCCATATTGTCGTAATGCGTCATACCACTGTTCTCTAGTGAAAAAGGAAGCATAAGAACGATTTCGCAGTTCATCATTTTCTTCAAAAGGCGGTAAAATGGGCCAAGAAACGTCGAAATACACATTAGACCACTGCGTGATTTCCCATAACAAGAGTATGCCGCCGGGCGCTAACAACGAACGAACATGATCCAACGCTTGCCCTAAGTTTTTTGTCACATGCAGCACTTGTGCCGCTATCACTATATCAAAACGATGGCTTTCGTAGCCTTGTTCGGTAGGATGCTGTTCTATATCCAACAAGCGATATTCAAGATAGGGGTATTCACTG
>JAYQWI020000579.1:0-3343 GCA_035871815.2 Candidatus Parabeggiatoa communis | reverse complement strand
CAGCAGCGATTGGGTAATGCCAATAATGCCGTTGAGCGGGGTACGCAGCTCATGAGACGTATTGGCTAAGAAATCGTCCTTGAGCCGATCCATTTCCTTTAACTCCTTATTGAGTTCGGCCATCTCGGTGTAGAGTTTGGCGTTATCAATAGAAATGGCCGCTTGAGAAGACAGCAGTTGTAGTACTTCCAAACGGTCGGCGGTAAATGCCCCAGTAGTGAGATTGTTTTCGAGGTACAAAATACCGCTGAGCTTTCCTTGATTCAGTAACGGTGTACAGAGCAACGATTTGGGCTGCTGGGCGACAATGTAGGCCTCCGCAGTAAATTCTCCTTCGTTGACAGCATCATTTAACACCACCGATTCTTGGGTACGGGCCACATAGTTGACAATCGCAGCCGACAACAGCGGTTCTTCCGAGTCAATGGGAAGAGATTGCCGTGTAGTGACGGCGTCCGAATCAACCCCCCCTTCCGCCTCAATCACCCAGTCGCCCTCAGCGTTTTTCAGAATCAAAAAGCCTTTTTGGGCCCCCGCATTCTCAATCACCACATTCATCAAATTGGCCAACAACTTATCCAGCACCATTTCGCCAGAAATCGCTTGCGAGGCTTTCATCACTGCGGCTAAATCCAGTGCCTCGCCAGAACGAGTGCCGGTGATCGTCGTGCTAGAAAGACGAAGATCGCTAGTGGTAATGGGTTGAGACAGTAATTGTGGATATCGCGCCTCTAAGTCCCTAACCTTCGCGACGGCCCCCCAACGCTGGTAGGCGTAGTGGGCATTTTTCAGGTAGTAGTCGGCAAAATGGTTTTGGCCGCGAGCGAGGTAGAAGCTGCCTGCCAGTTCATAAGCGAGGGATTCTTCATTCAAGTATTCGTTTTCATGGGCCCCCGCAATAGCTTTGTCGTAGTATTCTCTTGCGTCGCCATAGTTGCCCAATACGCGGGCACGTTCTGCTTCCACGAGGTAAAATTTGTGCAAACAATTCATCGGCCCATGTTTGGCCCATGTTTCCATTTTTTCTTGGTTGGCCGCTACTTTTTCGAGGATGCGCTGTTGTTCGTCCTCTGGAGATTCCGAAAACACTGCTAACCTAATCAGTGAATCGTACATATGATATGGCGGAACATAAAATGTTGCCGCTATTTGGGGAATAAAATATCTTTCGGCGGTGTTTAAATTTTCAATGGCTTTCTGAAAATTTTGGAATAAATAAGAAAGGAATACTTTGTTAAAATACAAAACAAAGGTTGTTGCTATCTCATTGGCCTCCAACATCAGCGGCAAATTTTTCTCTTCATCGAACACGTCACCGATTAAATGACAAGGTTCTTGATTCTGCCCCAACAAATTTTGGACAGTTTGCCAAAATATTTCATGTGGCCGCAAAAAATTTTCTTGTTTGATTCCGACAATGACTTCACTATATTTAGCCATTTCTCGCTCAAGTTCCTTCAATTCATTGCCGGCTAAATAGGCTGCCACGGAATAACTCAAAACGCTATTGGCCGTAAATTCTAAATCTCCAGTTGATAACCCACTTTGATACCCTTCCAAAAAACTCGGCAATGTCTTCCTAATAGACTCTTTCCAATGTCTAACATAGACTCCAGCGATCACGTAGACTTTAGCCTTCAATCTGACGGCATTAAAGCGTTCTATAGCATTGAAAGAAAGCAAGCTAAATTGATAACCAATCTCAATATTTCCCTGACTGCAAAGAAGAAATCCATACATCAAATACGCATAAGCGGAATCAGCCGTATTACCGTATTTGATTGATAGATTGACCTGTTTGCTAATTAACAGTGGAATCAATTCATTCATTCCTCCAAGAAAGGCCGGTAGAAGTAACTTAGATAATAGACGCATCACAACCAATTTAACTGGATCGGTCATTTCCGGAAGAAAAATTAAATCATCCGTTTTCTTGTCTGCTAACAGAGTTTGTGTCTCTTGGAGTGCTTGCAGAATGTCTGATTGTTCAGGTTGCTCAGGAATATTCTCACCCAATAACTTAAGTATTTGAAGTCCAGTATTAGCTGAATTCGTGAGTTTTATTTGGGCGCAATAGGCCTGAATTTTTACTTCATAGGCTTTTACCTTGTCTAATGAGACTTTAGATTGTTGTAGAACAATTTCAGCCAAATGTTCCATTTCATCAAAATGAGCGTTCAAGTACGCCGCTTCAGCGGCTTCTTCGTAAAGTTCCAGAGTCAAGTCATATTGCCTTTGCCAACTTTCTTTCCCTAAGAGACTTAACCCAATTTGTAAGTAATTGAATGCCGGTTGATAGGCAGCCGAAACTTTGGCTTTTTTCCCAGCTTGTAAATTTAACCGCGCCAACTCATCCCGCTCGGTTTGTTGAGCAATCAACGTTTGCCCTTGGTTCAACTGATTCACAATTTCAAAGAGTTTTTGACCAAGTTCTTCTTCAGGGGTATTTCGCAGCAACAGTTGTCCAACACGCAGATGCACTGCCTGTTTATTCTCATCGGATATAAGCGAATACACCGCTTGTTGAATTCGGTCATGGGCAAACTTGTAAAAAGCGGCGTTCTGCTCTGACAAACCTTCTATTTCTAATTCCATCAACTTGTAAGACTCAGTTAATGGTAACAAAAAACCTTCTTTTATCGCTGCCCACAATGCCAAAGAAGTCTCTCGTGGTGATTTTTCAAAGACAATTGCCAGATTTTGCAAATCAAATTGATGCCCAATACAAGCTGCTAACTTTAAAACGTCTTGTGTTTGAAGCGGTAATTTTTGGATTTTGTCCGCCATCAATTCGACGATATTATCGGTGATTTTTTGCGCTTGAATTTGCGCTAAGTCCCATTGCCAGTGCCCTTGTTGATAATCAAACGTGACCAAGGTCTCAGCATACAGAGATTTTGAAAACTCATTGACGAAGAATGGATTACCACCCGTTTTGCTCTGCACCAATTCAGCGAGTGGTTTAACGGCCTTGGGCTGACAGTGGAAAATATCGGTCATCAATTCTGTCAGGTGCGGTAGGGTCAATGGTGACAACGTAATCGTATTGACTAAGGCCTTGGCCTTTTTGATGTCATCCAATGTCAGCATCAGTGGATGCCCAAGCGACACTTCATTATCCCGATAGGCCCCCATTAGAAAGAGATAGTGACTATCCGGTGCTGTTATTAAGAGTTGAATCAATTTGAGTGAGGCCCCATCTGCCCATTGCAAATCGTCCAAAAACATGACCAGCGGGTGTTCTGCTTGGGTAAACACGTTGATGAAATTTTGAAAAATAAGATTAAAGCGGTTTTGCGCTTCAGTTGGGCCAAGGCTGGGGATAGCAGATTGTTGACCAATA
>JAYQWI020000578.1:0-2323 GCA_035871815.2 Candidatus Parabeggiatoa communis | reverse complement strand
TTCGTTATTTTTACCGGTTCAGCCATACTCGCCACCCTTGCCCTCTATGCACGTCAAGCCTTGTTGGTTAGCTATATTATTTTGGGCATCATACTTGGGCCCTCTGGTTTCGCGATTGTAAAGGATACAGCGATTATCAATGACATTGCCCATATTGGTATTATCTTCCTACTGTTTTTACTCGGCTTAAATTTACAACCGCAAGATTTATTACATACAATGCGAAAAACCACCGTATTGACTCTAATCAGTTCATTCCTCTTTGCGCTGTTAGGATTTGGTGTTGCTCAACTATTTGGTTTCACGCTTTGGGAAAAACTATTGATCGGGGCATCAATGATGTTTTCGAGTACCATTATTGGCCTGAAATTATTGCCAACCACTGTCTTGCATCACAAACATGCTGGCGAAGTGATCGTAAGCATTTTACTCTTACAAGATTTAATCGCCATCTTCGTTTTAATGATGTTACAAGGCTCGCGTGATAGCGGCACCTCATTAATTGATATTGTGTTTTTAATCATGGGTTTACCCCTATTGATCGGCTTCGCGCTGCTCTTTGAACGTTTCGTTTTGCTCAAATTGATTCGCAAATTTGACAAAATTCAAGAATATATTTTTCTCGTCACAATCGGTTGGTGTTTAGGTATGGCGCAATTAGCCACCAAATTCAGTCTCTCTTATGAAATCGGCGCGTTTATTGCCGGGGTTGTATTAGCCAGTAGTCCAATATCCCGTTTTATAGCAGAAAGCCTAAAACCCCTACGCGACTTTTTTTTAGTGATCTTTTTCTTTTCATTAGGGGCCGGATTAGAATTGCAAACCTTATACACAGTATTACTACCCGCAATCATATTAGCGAGTTTAATGTTATTGGTTAAACCGTTTATCTTTCAATATTTAATGGTTAAACTTGATGAACCCAAAGCATTATCATTAGAAATGGGCGTGCGACTAGGGCAAATCAGCGAATTTTCGCTACTCATTGCTATCATTGCCTTAAACACAGGCGTTATCAGTGAAAAAGCCTCTTATCTGATTCAAGCAGCAACGATTATTACTTTTATCGCTTCTTCTTACTTTATTGTTCTCAAATATCCGACACCGATTGCCGCATCAGATCGTTTACGCCGTGACTAAATCGAACCAGACAAATCGAATCCAGCGTATACAAATAATTCTCATTTTTTTAATGACTTTAAAAATTTTCGTTGCAAAATTTATTTTGCATCTTTGCTATTGGAGTGCAAAATTTATTTTGCGACGGCCCAAAATAGTCAACTAAAAAAGGGGAAGTGGTTATAACGTTTCTCGATTGAATGAAGTAAGGAATACCTTAATTACAAATCGATTACAATCTATTTTGGAGTGCAAAATTTATTTTGCGGTTTTTTGGAGTGCAAAATTTATTTTGCGACGGCCCAAAATCGTCGACTAAAAAAGGAGAAGTGGTTATCACGGGACAGCCCTTTGAGGCAGGACAACATGTTGAAGTGATTATGTTATCTCAACAGGTAACAAACATAAAAAGAACGCGCTTAACCGTGCATCAATTCCCTCAATCAGGATTGATTGGCCTTTTGAAAAATCGTGATGATATCAGTAATAGTGCCATTTATGCTCGTCAAATCAGGGAACAGGCTCAACAACGAAGAGATATCAATTATGATTTTTTTGGACACGAATTAAAAAAAATCAGCGAAGCTAAAATCATGACAATCAGTCTCATCTGTTGTTTGAGCTTGTCGAAAAAGCGTTCTATTTATTAAACCTCATCGCTCCCAATGTGCCCAATCCGTCGTCAAAACACCTTCTTCTTGTAAGTACTCTTCAACGGCGGCACTAAAGCCTTCAGCACTGAAATAAACCGGACAAATCCATTTAACGGGTTTGTCGTTTTCTTGGGTTAACCATTGTTTAACCAATGAAATATTAGCAACAAACAATTGCGCTTCTTTCAGGGTGGGCAGGTTTTTGTCATTGCGGTTTTTCATTTCAAACACACAGGCCCAACAATTATCAGCATCATTACCTTCTGCCAATACGTCAACTTCTATCGCTGTTTTCCCGGCTAATTGGATATAATGCTTAATCCAAGTTTTCTTGAAGGTGCTTTGACTCGTCAAAGCTAATATCTCTTCCATTTTCAAAGCCGTTCGCGGATTAAACGGCCGAAACCGTTTCTTAAAATCAAAAATGGGGTGTTGTTGATATCGAGATTGATTCAATTCCCGATAAACCGTCCATTCAAGCACACGCCCTTTGAGATCACTCACCATGCCTTGTAAAGACTTCTTCTCCTTTTCTAAGGCTTTGAACCTGA
>JAYQWI020000577.1:0-14699 GCA_035871815.2 Candidatus Parabeggiatoa communis | reverse complement strand
TGTCTCTCTTCGCGTCTCTGTTCGCCTCTATTTTTAAAGAGACGCGAAGCATCGCGTCTCTACGACATTGATAATTGATAATTGATAATTGATATATCGTGCAAATTTCAATAAAGGCGATTCTCTCCTTGAAAACATTTTTTGGCACTTTTATCCTGTTATGAACTGATGAACACTTAAAAAACATTCAGCTTGCTGCACTACTCATCCGTTGTAACCCGCCTTTTTTATTCTTTATTGTGCCATCGCATTCACTCAATCCATCTTGAGACAAAATGACGATAACGTTAGAATGTCGCTCTTATTAAGTTTTATACTGATAGTACAATGGATTTTGGGAAGAAACGGATTGTTTCAGTTTAAAATTTGAGTTTAAAAGCAATAGCCAGGGCGAACACGCAGGTTCGCCCCTACAATTTTTCCCCTGGCACGACTCTGCGTATTCGCCCTTTTTAAAGCTCAAAAAAAATCAGATGGAACAAAATAAAGCCGTCATTTTATGTGTTGATGATGAGATTGTGATATTAAACAGTCTCAAAAAACAACTCAAAAAAGCGTTTGGTGAGACTTACAACTATGAAATGGCTGAAAGTGCTGATGAAGCATTAGAAATTCTTGAGGAACTGCAATTAGATGAAACCAATATTCTCTTGATTGTTTCGGATTGGCTCATGCCTGGCATGAAGGGGGATGAGTTGCTGATTCAAGTTCATCAGAAATATGGACATATCATCACCATTATGCTAACTGGGCAAGCTGATGATGACGCGATTAAACGCGCTAAAGAACAAGCTAATTTGTATTGTTGTTTACACAAGCCTTTAAATACCCAAAAATTAATTGAAACGATCCAATCAGGTTTAGCAAGTCATGGATAAACTAGCCATTTTATGTGTGGATGATGAGCAAGCTATACTCAAAAGCCTTAAAAAAACACTCAAACGGATACTCAGCGAAGAATATCTCATAGAAACACTGGACTGTGCTCAAGAGGCCTTATATTCAATGGATGAATTGTGGCAAGATGGCTATGAAATCCCCATCATTATTTCTGACTACATTATGCCGAATATGAAAGGGGATGAACTGTTAAGGCGTGTTCATGCGGTTTACCCTAAAACACTCAAAATTATGTTGACCGGCCAAGCCAGTATAGAAGCAATGGCTAACACGATAAACTACGCTAATCTCTACCGCTACATTGCTAAGCCTCTTGATTTACCAGACTTTAATTTGACCATCAAGGAAGCCTTAAATAGTTATTTTCAGGCCAGAAAACTGGAACATTTTTATGCGGATTTGGAAGATAAAATTGCTAAACGTACCCGGGAACTGCATGATAAAAACCAACAACTCACCCAACTCAATTACGAATTACATGAGAAAAATAAACAACTCATACAACTTAACCAAGACAAGAATGAGTTTTTGGGTATTGCGGCACATGATCTGAAAAACCCTCTTGCTGCTATTCAGGGATTAGCCAGTTTGATTCAAAATGGTCTTCATGAATTTTCTCAAGACAAAGTGATTGAAATGATGGGGATGATTTCAACCGGTTCACAACACATGTTTGATTTGATTCAAAATCTGCTTAATGTGAACACCATTGAATCGGGGAAAATGAATATTTTACTGGAAGTTGTTGATATTCAGCCCATCTTGCAATCGCTTGTCAAGCAATACAGTACTCGGGCAAAAACGAAAGAGATTACTTTACATACCTCAGAGCTTGTTAAAACAACCCATTTTTTTCCGGCCGTTGTTGATAGAAAAACGGTCCAGCAAGTCTTGGATAATCTCATCTCGAATGCTGTGAAATACTCCCCCCCAGGCAAGCCTGTTCACATCAAAATCATCCAAACTAAAAACCGTGTACGTTGTGAAATTAAAGATGAGGGGCCAGGGCTGAGTGAGCAAGATAAACAAAAGTTATTTGGTAAATTTACGCGCTTAACACCTCAACCTACCGCTCATGAACATTCAACAGGATTGGGATTATTCATTGTTAAAAAATTAGTTGAAGCCATGAAAGGCTCGGTATGGTGCGAAAGCGAATTAGGGAAAGGCTCAACATTTATTGTTGAATTTCCAATGAAAATTGATCCATGATCCGCAGCCCCGTAGGGGTGAACCTACGTGTTCGCCCTACGTGTTCGCCCTTTTGAATATCTGGATTTATCGCATTTTGACGGGATAATCAAATTGATAGTGAACTTGCAACATAAAACGAGATGCATCATTTTGAGCAATCTCATTTTCGGTTATAAAACGCCCCGCATTCAGATAAGCATAAATACCTTGAAATTGGAGAGATTTTGAATAGTCATATTTTAATACGCAGTCGATTTCATCACCGATATGATCATATTGATTATCAGCCACTTGATATTTGTAATAAGTCCATTGATCTGCCTTCTCGGCTAAATAAAATCGGTGATAAGCGATTTTTAAATCCCATTTAGGATGCGGTTTCAAATAGAGATTCATTTGATTATCAACCAGATTACCCCAAAACAGAGCATCTAGCCGGCCATAATGCGTACCATCAGTTGATCCAAACGGTCTCTCAAATCGCCTGATGTCATCATTATCAGGAGCAGCATCTCCGCTGGCAAACACACGCCCTATCACCACTTTCGGTTGTAATGGCAAGGCCTTAAAAGTATAACCCAGCTTGATCACATAAGCATAAGCATCAATATCCAAATCAGGGCCTGTTCGTTGATGGAATGCACCCGTTTCTTTGACCCCTGAAATATCATAGCTGAAATCATAAACATCGGGCTCATAAATTCTAAGGCCCCAAAAATAGCTCTCTTCTTGTTTGCCACTGTTATAAAACAAGGCATTTTTCCAAGTCAAAAAGGGTTCAATCGCCCCGAAGGGTAATTGTATTCGAGAATACAGGCCAACACCTTGATAGGCATGTTTTGAAGTTAAACTAAAACTTTCTGGATCTTTCGTCTTAGTTTGTCCATACCAAATATCGAAAAAATGCGCTTTCTTTTTATAAGAGAAACGGGCCGCATCCCAAAGCCAGCCAATCGAATTACCCCATGAACCGGGGCCAAAAGCACGTTTATCGCCATACCATATTTTTTGACGGCCAACCTTAAGACTCAGCTGATCATTGAATCGTGTTTCAAAATAGCCATCAAAGAGTTCCCAATGTTCTTCATAAGGATTCATAACATATTCATCATCTGTCCCCTTATTTTTGATAAAATCATTCTGATCGAGACTCCAACCCCAAACACTGGCATCATATAAATGGATTTTAGCCGTGACTCGTTTTGATTGGTAAGTCAAACCCAAAATCAGCCGTTGCAACAACAGAGAATCATTTGAATTGCCCGTTTTTTTACCTTTGAAATCTAAACTTTGATCGCCATAAGCCTTTTTATTTAAACCTGCCCAAATTTCAAAACGTTCTCTTATTTCACCATCAAAACGGAGTGTTTCAGCTAAAACGGGTTGAATTAGGAGGAGCGTTGTGAGCATTAAGAGAAGAATTTTTTGGCTCAATTTTTTCATGCTTGCTGTCATACGCATTTCTACTTTTTGGAGTTATCAGTATGTAGATATAATTTGATAGAACGCGCCATCTCTTTTTCGTCACTGTCATCATCCCTATTGCAGGATGATCTCATTTTCAAAAAAGGGCGAACACGTAAATTCATCCCTACAGCCAAAAAAATATCCACAATTTAATCCTTTATTATAAAGCAATCCTTGTAGTTGTTTGTAAAAATTTGTATACTCCAAATGGTTAAATTTTTGAATTTTTGAACACAATAATGATATCACAGCTTCAATCCCGGCTGGGCTACGTTAAAATCGAGACGAATATTCTGAATACTCAATGTTTTTAGATCAAATTTTGGTATCACAAAACGCATCATTTATAACGTATTGTTTATTAAGCTATTATTCAATAAACCTCATCATGTCATCTTATCAAATCAATAACGTGTAGATGACTTTGACGAGGCCCTGCAATCCCAAAAAATAAAATTGACAAAATAGAAAAAATAATTGAACAGCACACTGGTATTAATATCAAGCCTACAGCATGTCGAGCCATTTTAAAAAAACGGGAGAGATATAATATATAAAGGCATGTTGGGCGCATTCCCAAAAAAAGGGTCATTATCAATCTCAATCAGGCCTTCGCAAAATAAATTTTGCACGGAAAGAGCTTCGATGCAAAATAAATTTTGCACTCCATGCCGAAGCAAAATAAATTGGGTTTGAAAATCGGGCCTTCAAGATTTATCTTGATAAACAATACCTCGTGTACATTCATTCTCACGGCACTGTTGTTAAATACAACTCAACCAAGAAATGACCCTTTTTTTAGAAATGCGCCCATTCAAAAATATAAAGGGGCAACCACAAGGGATTGCCCCTACAATCCGATTTTTTAAACCGTCTTCCTTTCTAAGCGTCGGTAGGTAATGGCTTCTGTTAAATGCGAGGTTTGGATATCGTCAATGCCTGATAAGTCGGCAATGGTGCGGGCGACTTTTAAAATGCGATGCCAAGCGCGTGTGGATAAACCGAGCTGTTCTATTGCGATGTCTAATAAACGTTCATCTGCTTCATTTAAACGACAATGCGTTTCGATCTCTGTGTTGCTTAATAGCCTGTTCGATTTCCCGCTGCGTTCTAATTGCCGTTCTCTGGCCGCTATGACGCGAGCGCGTACTTCGGCACTGCTTTCTCTGGCGCTGTCTTGACGGAGTTCAGAGCGGGGTTGGTTGGGCACTTCTATATGTAAGTCAATTCTGTCTAGTAGGGGGCCTGATATTCTGCTTCGATAGCGACGGATTTGTTGAGGATTACATTGACAACGGTTGTTGTAGTCACCCAGGTAGCCACAGGGGCAGGGGTTCATGGCGGCAATGAGTTGGAAATTCGCTGGAAATTCGGCTTGCTGGGCGGCACGCGATATGGTGATATGCCCTGATTCTAGCGGTTCGCGTAGGACTTCTAAAACGCGCTTGTCAAATTCAGGGAGTTCGTCTAAGAATAATATACCGTTGTGTGCGAGTGAGATTTCCCCTGGGCGCGGATGGCTGCCGCCACCGACTAAGGCTACGCCTGATGCCGTATGGTGTGGAGCGCGAAAGGGGCGAATGCCCCATACGCTGCTATCAAACCCCCCTACGGTAATTGATGCAATCGTGGCGGTTTCTAAGGCTTCGTTTTCCATCATGGGGGGTAAAATGCCGGGAAGCCGACTGGCTAACATGGTTTTACCTGATCCAGGTGGCCCTAGCATGAGTAAGTTGTGTCCACCTGCGGCGGTAACTTCTAAGGCGCGTTTGGCTAGGTGTTGTCCGCGTACTTCGCTTAAATCGGCTATCTGCCTGGTGGCGGCAGGATCGGGGGGGTGATTCGTGCAGTAGGGGGTAATGGGGGTGATATTTTGTAAATGGGCGCAAATGTCAGAAAGGTGTTTGACGGGTAGGATGGATACACCACTTACCACGCTGGCTTCTGCGGCATTTTCAAAGGGTACAATCAGTTGCCGTCTGGCGTTACGGGCTTCTAAGGCCATGGGCAATACGCCGCGCACGGTACGCAATTCGCCATTTAAGGCTAATTCACCAATAAATTCATAGTCCGATAAGCTGTCTACGGGAATTTGCTTTGAGGCTGCCAGTATGCCTAAGGCAATGGCGAGATCAAAGCGTCCGCCTTCTTTGGGTAAATCGGCGGGCGCAAGGTTAATCGTGATCCGCTGCTGCGGAAAGATAAATTGGGTGTTGAGCAGTGCGCTGCGAACACGTTCTTGGCTTTCTTTAACGGCTGTTTCTGGCAAACCGACAATTACTAATTTGTATTTGCTACCCGTCAAATGGACTTCAATGGTGACGGGTATGGCTTGAATGCCAACTTGAGCGCGGCTGTGAATAATGGCTAGAGAAGACAGGGGATTACTCGCCTTGGTTGGGTTGAAGGGGTGAATTGGCTTGTTGAGCGGCCGCTTCAAGGGCGGCAACTTTAACTTCTAAAATTTCTAAACGGGCACGAGTGCGTTCTAGCACGGCGCTTTGTACTTCAAATTCTTCCCGTGTGACTAAATTCATTTTGCGTAGCGCGGCATCTAAAGCAACCCGTAAATTTTTTTCTAAGTCTTGATGTAGACTTAATAGGCTTTTGGGCAGTACGTTTGTCGCTTGTTCAAAAAAAGTATTGAAATGATCACTTGTTGTCTTCATCAATTAAAATCTCCGTAGTTGATTAATTATTAATGGTTAATTATTAATAGTTAATGGTTATATTTCAAACGGGCGCGTTTCGGATTTGAGTCAAAAGTGGCTTATGCGGGGCCCATAAGCTTTAAACTCAAAACCCTTACAGGTTTAAACCCTCTCGTTCTGACAGGTTGTGTCGTCGAATTTTGCTTTAACCATTAACCATTAACCATTAGTAGAGAGGCCGTAGTATTTTTCTCCGATTTGAATCATTTCTCGCCCTTGTTCTTGACGCTTTTGGTTGACTTCACGTAGCGAATGGGCACAACCACAGTATTCTTGCTGATAAAAATGCTCTCGTTTGGCAAGTTCTATCATGCGTTGTGAGCCGCCGCCTTTACGCCAATTATAAGCCCAATAGGTTAAATCAGGATAGCCTTGAGCGGCGCGTAGGCCGCTGTCATTGACTTGTTGGATATCTTTCCAGCGAGATACGCCCATTGAACTGGTGAAGATTTTAAAACCATTTTGGTGTGCATACAAGGCTGTGCGTTCAAAACGCATATCAAAACAAACGCTACACCGAGGGCCGCGTTCTGACTCAAATTCCATGCCTTTAGTACGTTCAAACCATTTATCTATGTCGTAATCCGCATCAACAAAGGGTATATTATATTTTTCTGCAAAATGTTTATTTTCTTCTTTGCGTATTTCGTATTCTGTCAATGGGTGAATATTGGGATTATAAAAAAAAAGGGTGTATTCAATGCCGGATTCTATCAAGGTTGCCATGATTTCTCCTGAGCAAGGCGCACAGCAGGAGTGTAGTAGAAGCGATTTTTCGCCATGAGGTGGCACAAGGGATGGGCGTTGTTGTTCAGACATTGTTAATTTTATCAGCTCAAATGTAATTGGCGCGTCATTTTACACTATCACTATTTTGGGACAACATTATTAATGAATAACTGTGAATAAATAATGACAAGGGTTTGTATAATAGTACTTTGAATTATGAATCGAAGGCTAGCTTCGCTCAAATAAACGAATAATTATATCTTGTCGTTATATTAATTATGGTGCTGCTCATGATATCACCGATTGTCACGATCTTATCCTTTATTATAAATAATCCTTATCGTTATACTATATTGCCCTTTTCCATTGGCAAAGTATATTAGTATATAATAATACTTATAGTTTATGATTGTCTTGTCAAGGCTATCAGTTGTTATCACTTACCACCTATCACCGATGTTTTTTTTCAACACAGCACAGACTACCACAGAGAATAAGTTTATGATTTTTAATGATATTGTGATAGAGCAATACAGTCTAAATGTGTGTGTGTTTTAAAATTTGCAAACTGATAGGTAGTCAGGTTGTTATGATTTTCTTTTTTCAATCCATAAGCGCCAACACTGTTATGAAATTTTATCAACATATTCGCACTAAACTGGCTTTTGGTTTCCTGCTCGTTACCTTAATTCCTGCCGTGACTATCGGTATCTATGCTATGCAAAGCTCTATTGATGCTCTGCATGAGCGTGAATTAAATATTCAGGCTAGTATGCTTAAAACGCTTAAGCATGATATTGAAGCCTTTTTAGCTTCTAGCCGAAACGATCTGATTTTTCTGAGTCAGTCACAACCCTTAAAACGTTATTTAAATCAGCGTTATCAATCTGATGATTTAGACGCTTTGGAATTGGCGCTGCAATCGGTAGAACAGGAATTTTTAGCCTTTTCGCGTAGTCGGGGTATTTATTATCAAGTCCGTTATTTAGATGAAAACGGGCAAGAAATTGTACGTCTTGATGCAGTAGACGGTAAAATACGCCTCATTCCCAAAACGCAGTTGCAAAACAAAGCGCCTCGTTATTACTTTTCAAGGACGATACAATTGCTTGAACAAGCAATATTTGTTTCTAATTTAGAACTTAATCAGGAACATCGTCAAGTAGAAGTCCCTCATAAACCCGTCATACGTTATGCCATACCCGTTTTTTATCCCGATAAACGTAAAGCGGGCATTGTCATTACTAATGTGGATGCCAGTCAATTTTTGCAAGAGTTGGGGAATGCGCTGTTAGTTGATCAAGAAGGCTATTATCTCGCTCACCCAGATGCTAATAAACTTTGGGGAGGGCCACAAGACTTAAAAACAGGCTATACTTTTTTTCAAGATTATCCGACTGAAGCACCAAACATTTTGAATGAAATTCAAGGCAATATCACGACAGAACAAGCGATATTGACTTACCAGCGCGTTTCTATTCCTAATCTGGGTTATTGGACATTGATTATCCAACAGCCTCTTCGTAAAATTCTACACAGCATCAGGGCATTTCGTCTCACTTTTGGCATGATTCTGGTGAGTGCAGTCTTCATTTCTTTGATTATTGCTTTCTTAATTAATCGTAGCATTACAAAGCCTATTGAACATCTTACCCGTGTTATAGAACAGGTACGTGTCGGTAATCGAGAAGTCCGTGCTGAGACTAAAGGTATTGATGAATTAGGTACCCTGGAAAGGGGATTTAAT
This sequence comes from Candidatus Parabeggiatoa communis, assembly GCA_035871815.2. Lineage (GTDB taxonomy): Bacteria > Pseudomonadota > Gammaproteobacteria > Beggiatoales > Beggiatoaceae > Parabeggiatoa > Parabeggiatoa communis. Next base: position 5,951 of record JAYQWI020000577.1, on the reverse strand, counting down.
GCCATGCTGGAGTCGATTACGCTTTATGAAGCGGCCTTGCTGCGAACTAAACAAGAGGCTGAGGCGGCTAATCTTGCTAAAAGTCGGTTTCTTGCGAATATGAGCCATGAGTTACGCACACCGCTGAATGCCATTATTGGTTATGGCGAGATGTTACAAGAAGAAATTGCAGATATGGGTGAGGTTGAGCTCAGTGGCGATATTGAAAAAATTCATTTAGCAGGTAAAAATTTACTCAGCACGATTAATGATATTTTGGATATTTCTAAAATTGAAGCGGGTCGAATGGAACTTTATACTGAAAATTTCTATTTGCCTAATATGGTAAATGATATCGTACAAACCCTCCAACCTCTGTTCACTAAAAATCAGGATATTTTGAAAATTCATTATGCTGATAATTTAGGAGAGATGCATGCTGATCTCACTAAAACCCGTCAAATTCTGTTAAAAATGTTGAGTAATGCGTCTAAGTTTAATGAAGAGGCTGTGCCGATTTATTTAGATGTTTTACGTGAAACGGATGCCGATGGAAAGGATTGGATTCTTTTTCGCGTGACTGACAGCGGCATTGGAATGGATGCTGAACAGAAAAAAAAGTTATTTCAAGTCTTTACTCAAGCGGATACTTCTGCAACTCGTAAGTACGGTGGTACCGGTTTAGGCCTGGCTATTACCCATTATTTTGTTCAAATCATGGGGGGATCGATAAACGTTGATAGCGAATTAGGCCAGGGCAGCACTTTTAGCGTTCGTTTACCGGCTAAAGTGGCTTTAGTTCAAAAACGGGCAAAGAGTTCTTCAGAAACGGAAGTGGCTGTGTTAGAAGAAGGTGGTTTAGTTTTAGTGATAGATGACGAGTTAGAGGTGCGGAAGGTACTTGATAATTACCTCACTAAACAAGGTTATCAGGTAGAATTGGCTGAGAGTGGTGAAGACGGCCTGAGATTGGCAAGAAAAGTACTGCCCGATGTGATTATTTTAGATGTGATGATGCCTAAAATGGATGGTTGGGAAGTCTTATCTTACTTAAAAGCTGATGCTGAATTGGCCCACATTCCGGTGATTATATTATCTTTGATAGAGGATAAGAGTGTGGGTTATTCATTGGGTGCTTCGGATTATTTAATTAAGCCGGTTACCCGTGAACAGTTGTCGAAAGTATTACAAAAATATCATTTTTCACAGACTGAATCTAGCCGCTTGGTGATGATCATTGATGATGAGCCGGTCAACCGTGATATGGTGGGGCGTTTGTTCCGAAAAGCGGGCCTGAGAATTTGTAAAGTTGAAGATGCACGCATTGCTTTAAATTATATCCAGAAAACCCAACCTGACTTGATTCTGTTGGATTTACAGATGCCTGAAATGGACGGTTTTGAATTTGTGACCAAACTACAGCAAGTTTATGATGCCATTCCTGTCATTGTTTTCAGTGCTAAAGATATTACGATAGAAGATAGGCAACGCCTGAATAGTGTTGCCAATATTTTCCAAAAAGGCTCGTATCGTAATGATGAATTACTGGCTGAAGTGAAAAAATTATTATCAATGAAATAGAATATGACTGACTGTGAATGGTCACAGTCTCAGTTACTTCATGATTTCCAGTGGCACATTAACCCAAAAGGTACTGCTTTGACCGAATTGACTGTTGACACCTATTTGTCCACCCATGCTTTCGGTCAAAAGCTTGGCAACGGCTAACCCCATACCCATTCCATCGTAAGATCGGGTTGATGAGCTATCAACTTGAGAAAAAATATCAAACAGGTCGGCTTGTTTTTTTTCGGCAATACCTATGCCTGTATCACTGATTTCAAACCTTATCCAATATTGTTTATTTTTTTCATCAATGGGTTGCAGACTTTTCACATCGCTATCCTCCAAGTCAGTTGGGTTGTGAATGGGTTGCACACGTATGACAAGCTGCCCTTGCTCTGTAAATTTAATGGCATTGTCTATCAGTTTGCTCAAAACATTGTAAATGCCATCCTGATTACCCTTGAATGTGGTGTATAACGTGGGAGCGATCTCGGTACTGATTTGTAAATTCTTTTCTCCTATCGTTGTTGATAATTGTTTTAAAATATTATCTATAACATCACAAATATGAAATTGCGTGATGACTTCTTTGACTTCACCTTTGAATAGCTGTGCAAAATTTAACATGTTGGTGAGTATGTCTTGTAATTGCTTACCTGCTGTCATCGCGGTTATCGTCAAATGCTGTTGTTCCTCCGTTAACTCGGTGTCTTCTAGGAGCATTTCAGTCATACCTAAGACGATATTCATGGGGGTGAAAAATTCATGACTGATGTTGCGTAGAAATTCTGTTTTGAGCATGGAAGTTTGTTGCGCTTTATCATAAGACAGTTGCAAGGCTTCAAACAGTAATTGAATTTTTTCGGTTTGATTGGCAACCTCTTGTTCTAAATTTTGGCGTAAATGGGCCAATTCGATATGGGTTTCTACCCGTGCCAATAATTCTTCTTTTTGGAAAGGTTTACTGACGTAATCTACACCACCTGCTTGTAAGGCACGGACTTTGTTTTCAGTATCGCCGAGTGCTGACAAAAACAGGATAGGAATTTTTGCCAAGCTGGCATCTTGTTTAATGCGCCGACAGGTTTCATATCCATCCCAACCTGGCATGATGACATCTAATAAGATAATATCAGGCGGGGTTTTTTTGGCAATCATAAAACCCTGTTCACCATGTTCGGCTAATATGACACGAAAATTGTGTTTTTCCAAGACGTTATGCAATAGCATTAAATTGACAGGGTTATCATCAATAATCAAGACTAAAGGTTGAGATTTCATCTTATCAGTTATCAGTTATCAGTTCCACGCTAAAGTTTTTGCGCGCAAAAACTTTAGCGTGGAAATCAGTTATCAGTTATCGCTTGTAGGGGCGAAGCTACGTCTTCGCCCTTTTAAAACGTCGTTCCACAAAATTTCACTTAATCTAATCCTGTCGAACCAAATCCGTCACGCTGATTTTCTTTTAGGCTGTCTACCCATTTAAAATTGACTTGGAGAATTGGGACGAATACCATTTGACAGATACGCGCTCCCGGCTCAATCGTGAAAGGGGTGTTGCTGCGATTCCAAACCGCTATTTTAATTTCTTTTCTATAATCAGAATCAATTAAACCCACCAAATTAGCTAAGACAATGCCCTGATTGATTCCTAAACCGGAACGCGGTAATAACACGGCCGCCAGATTAGGATTATGAATATTAATGGCAATGCCACTACCTATCAATTTGGTTTCTCCAGGCTGAAGTGTCAAGGGAGCGGTAATGCAAGCTCGCAAGTCGATACCAGCCGAACCTTCAGTTGAGTAGGTAGGTAAGGGAATTTTTTGACCCATTAAGGGATTAACAAGGGTTGCTTCTATGGTATTCATTAAATTCATCTAATTAATCAATTGATCATTATATAGCGTTTCCCGATTTCATGAAGTGCGAATCAATCATAAAAATCAATTTTGCCCCCCAGTTTTTGCGCGCAAAAACTTTTGCATGAAAAGCGGGAACATGGGATTCCAAAATATATCAAAAAATTGTATTTCACCCAATCGAAAAATGCTATAGACACATTGCCATCCAAAGGGGGCAAGCACTGAGGGGTGTGGTGGATTTTGCCCGTTTTACCCTTGTTTCATTTCAAAAGGCTTGAAGTCAAATCTCCTTTACGAATGAACGAATGAACTCCTTATCATTAGCGAAGCACAGATTGTTGGGTGAAAAAAAACGGGAACATTTAACAAGAACATCAGGGGCCTAGCTCAAGGGCCTAGCTTAGAAACACAGTTCAGGGCACGGGGTTGAATGTGAATATTTTGATGTTATTTGGCTTTACGATGCTCTATTTAAACAACTGATAAAACGATATTTCTTTATATACTTAGCATCGTCATATAATAGTTATCTATTTAATTTTTAATCCAACTGCTTTCAGGCGTTGTTTAAAAGCTCAAATCAGATGATAATATAGCGTTTCCCAATGGAATGAAGTACAAATTATTTTCGTTCCCAATTTATTTTGCGGCCTTATTTTCGTTCCCAATTTATTTTGCGGCCTGATTTTAGTTCCCCATTAATTTTGCGGCCCTCTTGGAGTGCAAAATTTATTTTGCGGCCTGATTTTCGTTCCCAATTTATTTTGCGGTTCGTTTTTCTTGATATAACTGTACTTTATTCAATCGGGAAACGCTATATTTATGCAAAAACTCATTGAAATTATTTCAAAAATAGAAATATTTTTATTTATGACTCAAAGCCGCAAAAAACGTAAAGAAGTCATAATGAGCTATGAACGAAAACGTGAATTTATAGAACACTGATTAAACTGATGCTTATGATTAACACTGATAAAAAATCAGCGTAAATCATGACAATCAAGCGTTCTATCATACCTGCCACATTGTAGAGCTCTAATTACAACCTCGAATTTTCAGATTCATTTTCATTCTCACGCAAAGCCGCTAAGAATGCGTGTGTCAATTAATCTTAAAACTTTGCGCCTTTGCGCCTTTGCGTGAGATAATAAATTAAAACAAACACGCCCATGATCTCTTCACTCATCAGCACCCTACGCGCTAAGGATATTGAGCCAACTGCTGAAGAGTTGGCTGACGCGCTATGGTTTGCTATACAAATCAAGCCTTTCGTTGCACCAGTGAGTGTGCCCGATATCAGGCCACCCTTGTCACGGCCTGAAAAACCGCTTCCCTCAACATCTGACAGCTCACAGCAAACGGAAGAACCAGCGCCTTCAATAACGCCCCCTAAACCCATTCGTTCTGAAAAACCAACACCTGAAAAACCGACTCTTTCAGCCTCTAAAACTCAGTCTGAAACGTCGGAAAGTTACCCGCTTTATCCGCACACAGCCAGGCCTTTCCAAAAAAGGGGGAGTCGTCCCTTCAGAACACCGGCTGCGACTATGCTACCGGGTGCTTTGAGTCTGGAAAAAGCTTTGCGTCCCCTCATGCGACTTCGGCCTTCGCGGACACATTATAGATTAGATGAAGCGGCAACGGTGCAACGCATAGCGGAGCAGGCGATTTGGTTGCCAGTATTGCAAGGCACACCGGAACGTTGGTTTGAAGTGGCATTGATTATTGATCACAGTGCGTCAATGGTGATTTGGCAACCGACTATTGCTGAATGGCGCAGTTTGCTGGAACGTCATGGGGCTTTCCGCAATGTGCGAACTTGGAGCCTGAAAAATAAGGCAGATCAAATTCAACTTTACGCCGGATCACGTTCTTGCCATCCGCGAGAATTGATTGATCCTTTAGGGCGGCGATTAATTTTAGTGGTGAGTGATTGTGTGGCAGCGCCTTGGTACACGGGGGCAATGACGCGATTATTAGAATTGTGGGGCAAGCATAATCCCGTCGCGATTGTGCAAATGCTCCCACAACGACTTTGGGCCAGTAGCGCGTTGGGTGATGCAAGTCGCGTGAATTTACAAGGCACCATGCCCGGTTTAGCCAATGCCCAATTGATTGTTGATGAAGACGATTTCTGGATTGATGACGAAGAAAAACCGAGCGGCATGAAAATGCCGATTATCACTCTTGAGCCAGAATCTTTAAGGTTTTGGGCGCGGGTGGTGATGGGCAAAGCTGATAACTGGATTCCTGGCGTTGTCTTTGAGTCAAGTGCTAATCAACAAAACAACGCGCCTACCCTCCAAGCAACTACCAACGAAAATCGCCCTACCCCAAAACAGCGCGTTCAACATTTCTATGCCACAGCCTCCCCAATGGCACAAGAATTATCGGGCTATTTAGCCGCAGCGCCCCTGACTTTGCCCGTGATGCGATTAGTGCAACAAGTCATGCTACCCGAATCACGACAGCTGCATCTTGCTGAAGTTTTTTTAGGAGGCCTACTTAAGCGCGTTTCTCCCGAAAAATGCAACCCAATGG
>JAYQWI020000576.1:0-2100 GCA_035871815.2 Candidatus Parabeggiatoa communis | reverse complement strand
TTGATATGATGATGCCAGTATTAGATGGCATGGGTTTTTTAAAATGGCTACGACAGGAGACGAAACAAGACATACCCGTACTGGCATTAACAGGGCGTTCAAAATCAGATACGCGCCCCATCGTCTTAGAATTGGGAGCCACTGATGTTGTTCTCAAACCTTGCAATCCGGAGGAACTGGTTAAACGGGCTACAGAAATTCTGAGTGCCTGAACATTCAATACCACATAATGTAGGGGCGAACCTGCGTGTTCGCCCAAGCTTAATGGCATTGCCTACCTATCCGGAAATTATTTTTCTGAATTTAAATGAAATATCATGGCATTACAAGATCATTTTCGTCCACCCCTAAGCACACGTCGTCATTGGCACGCATTTCATAATGCTTGGGCAACCTACATTGCTTCATATTTGAACCACAGACTACCAGAAGGTTACTTTGCAGAACCTAATGTACAGTTTAGTATCGAAATTGATGTAGCAACGTTTGAAGAGTCTTTAGCTTCCGAGCCTGATTATTTACCCGAAAACGCAAAGCCCCAAAATGCTCTACCGTGGAAACCACCCGAACCTACCCAAACGGTTCCTTTTCAGCAGGTTTCAGAGGCGGTAGAAATTAATATTTTTCATGATGAAACGGGCCCTATTTTAGCCGGCGCGATTGAGTTAGTCAGTCCCGCGAACAAAGATCGTCCCGCAAGCCGAAATGCTTTTGTGTCTAAATGTGAAGCTTATTTACAGCAAGGATTAGGGCTGATTATCGTTGATGTGGTAACGATTCGAGCCGCTAATTTACATGATGAGCTATTAGCAAATATTAAAAAGGTGCCACTGATGAAAGCACCGCTTTACACAACCGCTTATCAAGTTGTCAAACACCAGACAGAGCCTTGTTTAGATATTTGGCAACACCCATTAGAAATAGGGCAGTCATTACCGATTATGCCGCTTTGGTTGCGCGGTTCAATCTGCCTTCCCATTGATTTAGGGGCGACTTATGAATTGACTTGCCAGGAACAAAGGATTAGGACGATAAAATAGCCAACAACCAATGTTCTTATAGGGTGGAATCGCTGTCGCGACTTTCTTAAATATTATCCCAAAATCCAATCCAAACGCTTGCCCACCATCCTAATGATTAGAATAAAAATCTATAATCGCTTGAAGTACACCAAGAATCTGTGGAATATTATCAATAAAATACTTTTTCGCATCAATCAGAATAATTTGATTCTCAAGTTTCAAAAATTGCCACACTTCACCATTAGTCACACATCCAAAAATGGTTTCAATCGGTTGGTTTTCGGATTGATTAAAAATCCTAGCCCCCACCATTTGTGCCGCGCATTGCCCCATATTATTTTCGACAATATTTTGCTTGGCTTCTACAAGGGCAAAAATAGGTGCTTGAATCGTATAGGTTTTCATCGCTTTGCTGATAATAAAATCACATTCTCCATTCAAGCCTTTGTCAGCATCGACATCTAAAGTTTCACCCGAAAATATCGTAAAAGCACGCTGATTTTTTTCCATCATTTCCAACAAAATGGGGGTAATAATCATTTCAGATCGGGCTTTTTCACTCTTGAGTGGAAGACAAGCGCCTTTTTCCAAGGTTTGTTGTAACCAATCGCTGATTTCAAGATTTTTAACGGTGGGAAAAAGGTTTTGTACCGTTTCTTGCAATTGGAATGCTTTCTCTACCGTTTTAAGGGTGAAACTGCTGTAAGACATATTTTGGTTTCCTATAATTATAAATTATCTGATTCTAACTTGTTGAAAACTCTTTTGATATGAATTTTCAGATATTTTATACACGATGATCACGTTTTTTCTAAAGCCAAACAATAACTTCAATGCGATTTTTATTTTTGTAACTTTAAAAAAAAAATAGCTTCTCTTTTTCCAGGAATTATGTTAAGGTCTCCTTCCTTTGAGTACTCAGGAGACATTCTTATGATTTTAGCTATCCATAATCGGTATGATGTGACACTTCATTTGCATGATGGGTTGCAACGTTTGGAGGAAGAATATGGCCAATCTGATTGGGTTGGTTTAGTTTCATCAGGGGCTGTGATACGGCAGACTTCAGGTTCGGTAC
>JAYQWI020000575.1:0-2162 GCA_035871815.2 Candidatus Parabeggiatoa communis | reverse complement strand
GTTCAGTACTTAGCCGTAAACAACCACATCTAGCGTTTCCCGATTGAGTAAAGTACACTTTGCCTTCGCAAAATAAATTTGGAACGAAAAAGGCCTTCGCAAAATAAATTTGGAACGAAAAAGGCCTTCGCAAAATAAATTTGGAACGAAAATCAGGCAGCAAAATTGTACCCGGGTGCAGTATAATGGCAGACTATCACAGTAAAATGTGGTATCAAATCACTAAGCAATGAACCAATTGTGGCTAACGGCCATTGGCAAAGCAATTAATTGTGTGTTAACGTTGAGCCTTGAAGAAGCAACTTCAATATTGAAATTGGATACAGGCAATGATTTAGCTAAACAAATCGCTGAACATCAAGCCGCCATTGCGAAACGGTTCACAACAACAGAGGAAATAGGTATAAACATGAGCTCTAATATTTCATCGGCCCAAGTGGTCAAATCTAAAAAAAGGGTAAGGGCCATCCATTGTGATCGTCCTCATTTGATGGTCGGCATGGCCGCGCTGTTGAGTCTGACGAGTAGCGGACTGGCCGCCCAATGTTGTGAAGACACGCCCAAGTGGCAACCTTCTGATCAACAAAGCGCGCATGGGATCGATGTCTCTTATTATCAAGGCGTGGTCAAATGGGATGACGTTAAACAACAGGGTATAAATTTTGCGTTTGCGAAAGCCACTGGGGGTAACACTTATACTGACCCTGAATTTGCTAACAATTGGCATAGTATCAGGGCAGAAGGGGTAATACGCGGTGCCTATCACTTTTTTTATCCTCATGACGATGCCACAACGCAAGCCAACCATTTTATTGCAACCCTGAAGGGACAAGGCGGGTTGATATCGGGTGATTTACCACCCGTGTTAGATGTAGAAATAACGGATAGCAAGAGTAGCAGTCAGATTGTTCAAGGCATGACAACGTGGCTCACGGTGGTCGAAAAAGCCTTAGGGTGTACGCCGATCATTTATGTCTCTTCCTCTTTCGCAAATGAACATTTGGGTGATAGCTTCCGTAATTATCCGTTATGGATTGCCAATTACACGACGCATGATAAGCCAACATTGCCTAATGCTTGGTCTCTTTGGAGTTTATGGCAATACAGCGAAACGGGTCAGATCACAGGTGTGGATGGTGCGGTAGATGTGGACAAGTATAATGGTTCAGTCGCGAGCCTGAAAAATTTTGTGCAGAAACTGTGTCCATAAGCTGATCGTGCTTTCTTGATTTATTTAATATTGGGTGGGCAATTTTTGCACCGCCCTTTTTAAGTTGATTTTTATGCTGATAATAAATATCTCGTAAGCTGGGATCGCTGTCGCCACTTTCTTAAATATTGTTTTTGAATCTAACCGACAGCGATCCCACCATCCCTATTCTAAAAATCGGCAACACCTTTAAAATCAACTGCCTAGTGCAGGATCGCTCCAATGAGCAGACCACCCCAGCCAACAGCCAACACAGCCAACAGCTAAAGCAGTTGTCTAAAAGCTCAAGTCACCTAAAGGTGACTAACCTGCGGCAAGTAAGTTTGTGCAAAAACTTGCCACTTCAGTAAAAGCGCAAATTATAACAGTGAACAGTATACCCACAATTTTTTAGGCACCGAAAGGGGATTATAAAATACTATTGTGGGGAAGTAGTCACCACCACCTGACTTGAGCTTTTAGACAACTGCTTTAGCTGTTGGCTGGTTGGGTGGTCTGGATATTTCCGCTTTCTTGCAACTATAGCGTTTCCCGATTGAATGAACCGAAGGGAAGCTACGCTAAGTACAAATTTGATTTTAGTGCAAAATTTATTTTGCCGTGGCGCAATTTTCGTTCCAAATTTATTTTGCAGCCGGATTGATTGACTTGTGTCTAACGATAAGGGTGCAACCTGGGGTTGCATATCCAAAAAATAACTTCTTTCTTGTAGGGGGGGTAACGGATTTTTAAAGCCACCATTCCCCAACTATTCCATAAAACTATCCGGCGTTTTTGGCATCCCAATACTTGCCCGTTCCACGCGAAACAGGCTGAGTTCTTCTATATCTTCAGGACACTCTTTTGACAACGGCCTTTCGACATAAGCGTCAGGCAAGATGACTATGAACGCATTGAGCTCCAATTCGGGTGATTCAATGTTCACTTCGCCGTCTATACCCAGTTTGGAAGA
>JAYQWI020000574.1:0-3581 GCA_035871815.2 Candidatus Parabeggiatoa communis | reverse complement strand
TTTTTGGTATTTCAGCGACGATTGATATTGAAAGAATGCTCAATTCTTTTGATGTGCCGTGGGTTAATGGAGCATTGTCTAGATTTCAGCACCAAAAACCTGATCTTTATTTGCCCGATATAAATGCTAACCAAAAACATATCGCTAAATTGATAGCTTCTAAAAATGAGCAACGTCAAACGACATTACATAACCTAATGCCGGCTGAAGAATTGTCGAAAAATAATACTGGCATTGCCAAAACTTTATCAAGGGGGATTGAGTTTTTATTAGATGGATTCAACAAGTTTAACTTTTTTGAGGGTGACGAATCTCAAAACAAAGCGCGTAAAGCGCGTGCTGAGCGTTTATCACGTCAATTAGAGACAATCCGGTGGTTTATTGAAAACAGTGAACAAGAATCTCATATTGCCTTTACAATTAGCTTTAGTCATTTGAAACGACTGTTCCATAATGAGAAAAAAGAAGTGCAGGATTTTTATAGTAAAGTGCAAAAACGCTTTTGTGTAGAAAAAACTGATTTCAAAGAAGTATACAGTGTCACACTTAAAACTGACTCTGATGAACCAAAGTCATGTTATGTAGCATTTTATAATGCACAGTCTTCCAAAGAGTTAGAGTTAGATATTGATGATGTATTTGCAGAAGGAAAAAAAGTGTTATTAATCACCCAACATGCTTCAGCATCTAATGGCGTGAACTTGCAATACACAATCAATGGTACGCCTAAAGATTATGAAGGTATTAGTATTATAGATCCCCAATATTTTTTCTTTTCAGATAAAAAAGAAGATGATAAAGAGTCTCCCTACGAAACCAATATTTATAATCTCAAAAAACTTGAGGTGGGTGGACTTTTGACTCTAACCAATTTTGAACATCATCTGCGTGAATTTAGCTGGAGAAAAGTCACTAATAACTTTTACATTAACCCAAACTCATCAGATAGAGTACTTGGACATTTCGCCCTGATGTCTCAGATTATGGGGCGGATTGAGCGTCAGTGGGAACCTATGCGTTCAACTGAAGTAAGACTATCGTCTGAAGTTCAGGATTTACTTGAAAGATTTATCAAAAATTTCAACAGCACCTATGAAGATAGAAAGCCTATCATGTCTGGTATTATGCGACAGGTGATGGCAAAAATTGAATCCGACATTGAGCAAAAGGATATTAAAAACGATTCTGAGGCTCAAAATGTTAGCGTACTTGAAGGAGATGTGAAAGCAAAGATTACTTATCTTCTTAATCAAATTGAACGCCTAAAAAAGGGAGAATTGACCTCTGAAGAAGCAAAAGATGTGCGTAAAGTATGGGGTAGCATAAGAATTAAAGCCTTACAACACGATTATGATTTTTCAACCGATAGGCTTAAACGCTTTGGTATTGATGGCAAATTCTTTTCTTTCAAAACAAGATACTTAAAACAAGCCACTTATTATCACAAAGATGGCTGTATTTTGCCAGAGCCCGATGCCACAGTTCTAGCGACTGATTTAAATAGACTTTATGAAGCCGTCATGAAAAATCCAATTATTAAGCGGCATTTTGAAAAACGTGGTTATCGTACTTCTTTTTCAAGCATCAACCGATATGAAAATAATGTATTTTCACACCTATTTAGACAAAGTATATTACAAGGTGCTATTGGTGAAGAAGGCATAAAAGCCTTGTTGAATGTTGATCCCGATCATATTGATGACTCCGTAACATACAAACCTTATATTCCAATCGAAAAAGGAATTCGTGATGAACTCTTTGAAGTGATGGATATGAAAGTTGATGGTGCGCATATTTACATAGATGCTAAAAATTGGCGGGATCGTATACTTAGAAAATTTTATTTATGTGATGAAGATTACGATGGCACTCTCAATGAAGTCAATCATGTTCCCAAAGCTATGGAAAAATTGGCGAAAATCAGAGAAATCACTGGCGTTAAAGACGTTAAGCTGATTTTTGTTGTGCTATCTCATCCTTCAGATCAGCCCAAAAGAAGTCATGAATTATATTGCTATGATGAAAGTCATCAACCTATTTCATCTTACCAACAAGCGTATTTTGTATATGTGGCGGGTGCAGTTAAACAAGAAAACCCAGTCGAATGGCACCCCGCCTTTGTTAAATTGATTAAACATATCAAGGAGGACATAAGTGACTCAGAGATTACCTAAAGAGGCATCCGTTAAAACCACAGCATTAATTTTAAGTGCTGATGATATTGATTTTGATAAAGTCAACCAACATTTCAAGATAATCAAGTATTATCCTACTAGAAAAAACATTTTTTACCAAGACACGTATTATCAACAATTGCATAATCTGATAAAACAGCAGACTGATTATCCGGTTTATATCAATAAGCATCACCGAGCTTTATATCTTTGTGTTCCTGCTAATGTGAAACAGCCTCAATTGCGCGATATGAATGTGGGAAAAGAATTTGATTGCAGCGATCCGAGAGACTTACATATTTTGTTAAAAGTAGCTATCGCCAGATTTTTTCTGAGCAATGACTGGCGTAAGAAAAAAACTAGGAAAGTGTCTAAGGGCAGTGCTAAATTTCTTATTGCAACTGGAAAATCCAGTAAAGAAGGGAAGTGGCATGATGTTCTTGAAATAACCCCACTTCATAACTGGCGACAAGCAGAAAGAAATGAATTTTTCTTGGCTGACAAGTTATCGAGTTTATCAGAACAAGGAGCCGATTATCTTAGAAAAATCGTGACAGGTAAAGGCAATTTTGATAGCCACGCGTTTTTTAAAATTTCGGGTGAAACCACATTTGAACAATTCACGCCGGATAAATCACTGATAAAAGAAATGTTGGCGGAAGGTGAATCTGTCTATGCGCTGCCGACACCAAAAAAGAAACCCAACTCATCTGATGAAAAAAACGCTTCAACAGATGATAAGGTTTTTAAAAAACGGCCCCGAAAAATAAACTTTTTTCAGCTAAGCTCTAATAAAGAGCTTGAAAAATCAAGATGCCATATTCTGAATGAGTTTTGTGATACGCTTGTTGAGCATCTTCAAAAACTGGGCATCAATGCACAGCGCAAGGAACTAAAATTGCGCCAGATAAAAACGCATTCAAAACAGAGCAAACAGAAAATTGTTTTGCCTATCAATGATTATGTGGTTTGTATTGTTGATGAAAGGAAAAACAAGTCGCTACTCATTTCCAACGTGGTTGATTACTTTACCCAGTTGTTAAAACAGCATTTTGACAAAAACAACAAGAAGTCGAAAAAATCTTCCAAAGACGATTCACAACAGATCAATTTACTTAACGATAACTTGTTGCCAAAGTTTCAGGTAATCAATAAAAGCCAAATCAAACCAGGGCAACGAGTTTTATTTATCCGTGATTATTGCAAAAAGGCGTTTGAACCCACAAACACGTTTGCGCCGCTTAAAAATGAAGTTGATCCGTATCCTGAGCAAGCATCCTTTCTTAAAAGAGATATTCCGGTACAAACAATTAACATTAATTTGAATCCAGAAGATTTTGATAATTCAAGTGACAAAGATTACATGGATTATCAATTCCCCAGTTTAGTTGCTCCCGCTGATGAAAG
>JAYQWI020000573.1:0-6103 GCA_035871815.2 Candidatus Parabeggiatoa communis | reverse complement strand
AAAAATTAAAATACCCACACCTTTATCAATCTTCTTTCATTCTCTGCGGCTCTGCGGCTCTGCGTGAGCAGACAGTTTGTTAAAAATGATTTGTATGCATAGAGTAGTGTGGTTGTTTTGGGTATTTTATTTTTTTGGAATTGCCTTAACACCTATCAGTTTTGTTTAATTTAGTACAACGAATTACGGGGATAAACTAATCGTTAATCCGCTGTACTCAATAAAACGAATTGCCAATTAAAGTTGTAGACTAAGTCTCGCTCCGTTGTGTCATCAAGTTTGGCTTTAATAATTAACAATTAACAATTAGCAATTAACAATTAACAATGAAATTCCTATACGATTTTTTCCCCATTTTATTATTTTTTATCGCCTACAAGCTTTATGACATTTATGTCGCAACAGCCGTGATCATCGCCGCTTCGGTGCTACAAATCAGTTTGTATTGGATAAAAAACCGTCGTGTTGAAAAGATGCACCTGATTACATTGGTGTTAATTCTCATATTGGGTTCCGCCACTTTATATTTACGCAATCCCGAATTTATATATTGGAAACCGACTATCGTCAATTGGGCATTTGCCCTTGCGTTTTTGGGTAGCCAATTTATTGGCAAAAAGAACCTGCTCCAACGGATGTTGGATAGTCAAATAACGGTTACCTCACAGCACATTTGGAAAACCCTGAATTTCGCATGGGTGGGCTTTTTTATTGCGATGGGTTTCATTAATTGGTACGTCTTTAAACATTTCTCTGAAGATACTTGGGTGAATTTCAAATTGTTTGGTATGATGGGCTTGACTTTTGTCTTTGTGATTGCACAAGGTTTCTATTTAATGCGCTATATTGTTGCTGACGATGAGGAGCAGTCTCCCCAAGCCGTCGAAAATGAGGGTGTGAAAAATGAAAAATGAACAGCAACCACAAGGGATTGCCCCTACAATGAGATGATGTTTAATAAACAATAGGGCAACCACAAGGGATTGCCCCTACAAACCCATTTTCGGGATAATTGAATTTTCATCCAATGATGATGTTTAATGCAGACGATATGACTTTATTTTTAGCGGCGCTGAAATTTGCGGCAGTTAAACATCGTAAACAGCGGCGTAAAGATTGTGAAGCCACTCCTTATATTAATCATCCAATTGAAGTGGCTCAAACATTGTGGCAAATAGGGGGTGTGCGCGATAACGTTTTGATAGTTGGCGCATTGTTGCACGATACTTTGGAAGATACTGATGCAACACCTGAAGAAATTGAGCAGCACTTTGGTAGTGAAGTATTGGCTTTAGTGCAGGAAGTGACTGATGACAAAAACTTGCCTAAACTTGAGCGTAAACGTTTGCAAATTGAATTAGCAAAGCACAAATCCAAACGGGCTAAACAACTTAAACTCGCTGATAAAAGTTGTAATGTGTATGATATCACCCATTCGATGCCTCATAATTGGACTTTAAAACGTTGTCAAGCGTATTTAGACTGGAGTGAAGAAGTTGTGGCCGGCTTACGTGGTGTGAATACCGCGCTAGAAGCACATTATGATACGATCCTAATTGAGGCAAGAGACACACTCACCGATTCATTTAGGTTAATAAATGTGAAGAATAGCACGTCATTGAGTGAGTGAATCTACCAAAGGCTAAAGAAACCAAATGTTTCTTTAACCGCTTTATACACGCTTTGAGCAGCGAAAAAATATAATTTCTCCCAAGCAATGCTTAAAATCCTTTCTTATTAAATAATCCTTGTTATGTTATATGCCATTATCAGTGAAGATGTGCCCAATAGCTTGGAAACACGTCTTCAAACCCGTCCGGCCCACTTAAAGCGCCTAGAAACGCTTAAAGCCCAAGGCCGTTTAGTATTAGCCGGGCCACATCCCGCCATTGATGCTCCCGATCCCGGAACAGCGGGATTTACCGGGAGCTTGGTTGTCGCGGAATTTCCTTCACTTGAAGAGGCTAAAAGGTGGGCACAAGCCGATCCTTATCATGAGGCTGGTGTGTATGCTCATGTCAGCGTTAAACCCTTTAAAAAAGTTTTACCCTAATCAAAACAGGGTATCAAGGAGACTTTAAATTTATGTTGAAACCTTTAGCGAGTACTTGCGTACTTTCCTGTGTTTTATTAAGCCCCCTACCCAGTTACGCGGCTTATTCGGCAGAAGTTCTGGTAAAGGTGAATGACACAATCATCACACAACAGGATTATGACAATTACGCCAAAGCGCGTGCGAAACATACTCATAGCAAGAGAATCCCTAACAGGCCAACACTGATTCAAGAGCTGGTTCAACGTGAAGTGATTAGGCAAGATGCGGTGCGTAAGGGGCTTGATCAAAATCCTGAATTTCAGCGTGATATCAAATATATAGAAGATAATCTGCTGATGGCCATGAGTATGCATGATTATCTGGAAAAGCATCCCATAGATGAAGCTGCGCTTCAACGCGAGTATGAGACACAACTGGCCAGTCTTAAAATACCGAATGAATACCAAGTTCGGCATATTTTGGTAAAAACAGAAGCTGAAGCCAATGCCATCATTGTGGATTTAAAACAAGGGCAACCCTTTAGCCAGTTGGCAAAGGAAAAATCCATCGACAGCGGATCGGCTAACAAGGCGGGTGAACTGGGTTGGCTTAGCCAATCCGCTGTTAAAGAATTTGGAACAGTGCTAACAACGTTAGAAATTGGCAAGTACACGACTACCCCTGTCCAGAGCCAATATGGATGGCATGTTATTCAACTTGATGGTATGCGTCAGGTGCCGCCAACCTCGTTTGAAAATGTCAAAAACGAGCTCCTAGTCAGGTTGCAGAACCAGCAAATGAATGAGTATGTTGGCAACTTGATAAAAAATGCTGATCTTAAATTCTAAAATAGGCATCTTAGTTAAGGGCAGTAACAAAGATATGCCCCTACCAACCCTCGTGTCATGACCAAAAAATAAACGCTAAAGACGCTAAAGACGCTAAAGAGGCTTTGTGAAAAAGAGAAATCTAAATTTTTGCGTCTCTTGCGTCTTTTGCGTTATTTTTCCTTTGATAAATCAATCATATCCAAAAATTTTGTCGTTATAGACTCCATCTCATCATGTCAATCACCTTAGAACTTGCAATTGAACTCATCAGTCGTCCTTCAATAACCCCTAACGATGCAGGTTGTCAAGCTTTAATCGCAAAACGTTTACAAACGCTTGATTTTAATATTGAAAATTTACGTTTTGGTGAAGTCGATAATTTATGGGCAAGGCGCGGACAAACAGCCCCCCTGTTTGTTTTTGCAGGACACACTGATGTTGTACCCACTGGCCCTGAAGAACAGTGGCAATTTCCACCCTTTAGCCCAACCCAAGATCAAGGGTTTTTATATGGACGCGGTGCGGCTGATATGAAAAGCAGCATTGCGGCCATGATAACGGCCTGTGAGCGTTTTATTGCAGCACATCCCCAGCACAACGGGTCAATCGCTTTCTTGATCACCAGTGATGAAGAAGGCCCTGGGGTTGATGGCACCGTTAAAGTGATTAAGACATTACAAGCCAGAAATGAACAAATCGACTGGTGTTTAGTTGGCGAACCTTCAAGCACAGAACGATTAGGTGATGTTGTCAAAAACGGACGACGTGGCTCCTTAAATGGTGTATTAACTATACACGGTGTCCAAGGGCATGTCGCCTATCCACACTTAGCAGAGAATCCCATTCACCGCTTCGCCCCCGTATTAAAAACACTCTGTGAAACGCAATGGGATGAAGGTAACGACTTTTTCCCAGCAACCAGCTTTCAAATCACGAACTTCAACGCGGGTACTGGGGCAGATAATGTGATCCCAGGCGATTTAGAAGTCTTATTTAATTTCCGTTACAGCAGCGAATTGACTCACACTCAATTGCAAGAACAAGTCACCACCTTATTAGACAAACACGGCCTCAACTACACTTTAACATGGCGACACTCAGGCCCCCCGTATCTCACCACACCGGGAACGTTAGTCAAAGCAACAGAGCAAGCCATTTCTGAAGTCTGTGGTTATGAAACCACCTTATCAACAAGCGGTGGCACATCAGATGGCCGTTTTATCGCCCCCACCGGTGCAGAAGTGATTGAAATCGGGCCACTCAATCGCACAATCCACAAAATCAATGAATGTGTCAGTATTGAAGATATTGATACACTCTCAGCCCTTTATCAAAGGATTCTGGAAAAATTGCTGATTTAGAGTAGAGACGCACTGCGTGCGTCTCCAAGGCAGTGCGTCGGAACGAGATTAGAGACGCACGCAGTGCGTCTCTACTAGGACGAGCCTATCTATTTACCAATACAAAACGTCGAAAAAATCTGTCCCAGCAAATCATCTGTCGTGAATTCGCCGGTGATTTCACCCAAGGCGTGTTGAGCTTGGCGTAATTCCTCCGCCAAAAGTTCGTTTTGAGCGGTATGGGCATGATTCAAAGCGGCCATCAAGGCTTGTTGAGTACGCTGCAAAGCATCAAGATGACGGCGGCGTGCCATAAAACTCCCTTCAGTGCTGCTATGCAAGCCCATCTTTTCTTTTAAATCGTTTTTTAACACATCAATACCGGCCCCCGTTTTCGCCGATAAATAAAGTACCCCGTTAGCACGTCGGCCAGCTTCATATCCGCTTTTGTCAATTTTATTGCGAATAATCAGGGGCCCGATAGGCAATAAAGCCAATAAACGGGCATCAACCTGATCATCAGGATGGCGATCATCTAATAAGAATATCACCACATCGGCCTCCAAAAGCGCCTGCTTAGTGCGACGAATCCCTTCCTGTTCTACCGGATCAGAAGTTTCACGTAATCCGGCCGTATCCGTGATATGTAACGGCATCCCATCCAATTGAATTTGATCACGCACCACATCGCGGGTTGTCCCTGGTATTGATGTCACAATTGCGGTATCACGTCCCGCTAAACAATTCAGTAAACTTGATTTGCCCACATTTGGCTCGCCAACTAACACAATTCGCATACCTTCTTTGAGTAAATAACCTTGTTGAGCTTGATCTAATATGATCTCAAGATTTTTAATCAGATGTTCAATTTTTATAATAACCCGCCCATCAGCCAGTAAATCAATGTCTTCATCGACAAAATCAATTCCGGCCTCAATATAACTACGCAGCGTAATTAATCGCTCAACTAATTGATTAATTTTGTTAGAAAATTCGCCTTGCAAAGAGCGTAGCGCACAACGTGCGGCTTGTGTGGAGGCACTGTCAATTAAATCAGCAATGGCTTCAGCTTGAGCTAAATCAATTTTGCCATTTAAAAAAGCCCGTTCTGAAAATTCACCTGGACGCGCCAAGCGTGCGCCCAAATTTAAAGTCGCCTTAAGCACTCTATCCATCACAACGGGGCCACCATGTCCTTGCAATTCTAAAACATCCTCACCTGTGAAAGAGTGGGGCGCTGGAAAATACAAAGCAATACCTTGATCTAATAATTCATCATCATTATTAATGAAACTATTAAAAGTGGCGTTACGCGGTTTGGGCAATTTACCGAGTAAACTCTCTGCGATATGAGAGACTTGGGGGCCAGAAATTCTGATAACCCCAATTCCTCCGCGCCCAGCAGGCGTGGCTAATGCTGCGATGGTGTCAGTTTGGTTAATCATGGTCTCTAACACCTCATCAAAATGGTATAATATTAAATTATTATTAAATAAATTAATAATTTGAATTAAATAAGAATAAATGAACAGTGAATAATCAATTATTAATTAACGACAAGTATTTTTAGAGTGTTTAAAAAATAATGAATTATGAATGAGTTCAGTAAAATAGGTCATCTAATTGAAATGGAACATAATGATTTTTAAAGTTATTTTTATAATAATCACCGATAAATGATGGCTTTTATTGTTTGTCTCAAGCTGATTTCTCATAAACATGATTCCGCTTCAGTTTTAAATATGGCTTAACTTTAATTATAAAGTATTTCATTTCAATAACTTACTTCGCTCAAAATATTTTCTATCACTCGATCTTCAAGTTTTTGATGTGATTTGTCTTTACGTCAATCACAAATTGAGGCTTTAAATTGTTAAGTTATTGATTTTTAATACGAT
>JAYQWI020000572.1:0-2074 GCA_035871815.2 Candidatus Parabeggiatoa communis | reverse complement strand
AGAAGCGAATAAACGCGATTTTGATGACTTGCCTGACAATGTACGGGAAGGCGTGAATGTGCAGTTTGTGAAGGAATATAAGGAAGTGGTTAAGCTGTTGTGGTAAATTTTTTGAACAAGTGAAAAAAGGGGCAACCCTTACCACCTATCAGTTTCTAAAAAAGGCTATTTTTCTTCAACACAGAGAACACAGAGTATCACAGAGTACCACAGAGTATAAGTATAATATTTTTATCATATAAGTAGGGACACATAAATCTTTTAACATTTTCTATATATAAGAATTTTGTTAAAAACTTTTGCTGATCTACATATTATTATATGAAATCCGGTATAACTGTGTGTGTTTTATGCCCTCGAATTTGAAAACTGATAGGTGGTAAGAGGGGTTGCCCTATTGCTTCGAGCCGATTGGGGGATTTTGGATTTTGGCATCACTAATCCGTTGATGAATCTGCGATATTAATTCATCTCGTTGGTAATCTGCCTTTTGAAAAATGCTCTCGACATGCCGATTTAAACTCGCTTGTTCCTCGGGACTGAGATTTCTTGAAGTCAATACCACAACTGGGATAGCCTGCCATTTTTCGTTGTTACGCAAATGCTCAATAAATTCAAACCCATCCATGATGGGCATATTCAAATCCAGTAGGATCAAGGCCGGTTTTTTATGTTCAAGATGTGTTAAAGCCACTTCTCCATTTTCGGTTGGAAAAACTTGCAAACCTTTATCTTCTAAGATCATGACAAGCATATCACGGTATTCGTCATCATCTTCAACCACCATGACGATATTGCCCTGATGCTCACCAATATGATGTTTCTTTAAAATCAGGGGTAACTGACTATGTATAATGGTTTTATCTAAGCAATCGGTTGCCCCCAAGGCGCTTCCTTTCTGTTCATCACTATTCAAGGAAACCATAATCACGGGGATATGTGCTAAACAAGTGTCATTTTTGAGTTTGGAAAGCACCTGCCAAGCATTCTGATCCGGTTTATGTACATGAAGAATAATCGTATCGGGACGAAGTTTATAAGCCAACTCCATCCCCTTTTTTTCATCGCTTGCTACGGCTACCAAATAACCGAGTTGAGTCAGATCAGTTCTCAATAGTTCACACACATTCGTATCGTCATCAATGATGAGAATAATCCCATCTCCTGTTAACAAGTCTGGTATTTCTGGTTCTTCAAAGGCCGATTGGGTTAATTTGCTTTTTTCTGAAACAACTTGTTCACTTTCTCTAGGTAAAGAAAGTACAAATGTACTACCATACCCAAATTCGCTTTCAAACCAGAGACTTCCTCCTAGCATTTGTGCGAATTTTTGGGTAATAGCGAGCCCTAAGCCGGTTCCCCCGTAACGACGAGTCATGGAAGAATCACCTTGCGTAAAGGGGTGAAATAATTTTTTCTGCTGTTCGATTGTCATGCCAATACCCTTATCCATGACACAAAAAGTCACCCATTCACCATCACGTTTAACTTCAAGCTGAATCGTGCCCTTTTCAGTAAATTTCGCGGCATTACTGATGAGGTTTAATAGCATTTGCCGCAATTTAGTCATATCCGTATGCAAGTTACCCAAATTATCATCAAAAATGAGTTTTAAGTTATTATATTTTTGTTCTACTAAAGGTTGAATCGTCTCCACAACTTCAGTGATAAGCGTGTTCAGATCAACCGTTTCAAAAAACAAGTCCATTTTACCCGCTTCAATTTTAGACAAATCAAGCACATCGTTGATCAATCCCAATAAATGTTTGCCGGAGTGACCAATTTTGTGCAAATCTGGAATAAAATCGTCTTGCCCTAGCTCTTCTGCATCTTCTTGTAACATTTCACTGTAACCGATGATCGCATTTAAGGGAGTACGCAGTTCATGACTCATATTGGCTAAAAACTGACTTTTAGCTTGGCTTGCCGATTCTGCCATGTCGCGAGCTTGCTCTGCAAGCGTTAACATACGTTCCGTTTCTTGATGAGCCTGTTTGAGATCAAGGTAAAGTTGTAAATTTTCTAAGGCCGAAGCGCACTGATGAATCATGATATGAATCAGTTTTTGATTGGC
>JAYQWI020000571.1:0-6744 GCA_035871815.2 Candidatus Parabeggiatoa communis | reverse complement strand
ACTGATAAATGTATACCCGTTTTTATCAAGACGGTACTCTTTTTGCAAACACCACGGGGTAAGTTTCCGTTCTTAAGAATCCTTATAAACTTAGCCTTGAACAAAGAGTTCTGTTTTGATAACTGATAATTGAACCCTGATAACTGATAACTGTGACTATGAACGAAAAAGAAGATAAAGACATTTTATCAGACACAGAAGCCCTGTTTGCTGAGTTTGCTGAGGATAATGATGAACCGGAGGCGAAAGACGACGACAATAGCGTCTCTGAAGAAGAAATGTGGAAACTTCTGATTGTCGATGATGAAGACGATGTGCATCAATTAACGCGCTTTGTCTTGGATGATTATGTTTATCAAGACAAAAAGTTAAAGTTGATCAGTGCTTATTCCGCTGAAGACGCTAAGGTTTTATTAGAACAAAATCCCAATATAGCCGTCATTCTACTGGATGTCGTCATGGAAACGAACGATGCTGGCTTAAAATTAGTGGAATATATACGCGAAAACCAGCAGAATCACTTCGTCCGTATTATCCTACGCACCGGGCAAGCAGGTTATGCCCCTGAAAAGCAAGTGATTCTGAAATACGATATCAATGACTATAAAAATAAAACTGAATTGACCGATCAAAAACTGTTTACCGTCATCACGGCCAGTTTACGCGCCTATTCCGACATTATAACGATTGAATCGTATCGGCAACATCTGGAAGATAAAGTGGCTGAGCGAACTAGTGAGCTTCAAGAAAAAAATGAAGCACTTGTTAAACTCAACGAACAATTAATACAAATCAATCAGGAGAAAAACGAGTTTTTAGGTATTGCAGCCCATGATCTGAAAAATCCGCTCTCATCCATTCAATCATTGGCAAACCTGACTAGAACCTCTTTTGATGATTTTCCGAAACAAAAATTGATTGATTTTGCCCAAATGATTGAAATCAGTTCCAATAAAATGTTTAATCTAATCAAAAACTTATTGGATGTGAATGCGATTGAATCGGGTAAAATGAATTTCTCATTAACACAACTTGACGTATTCCCCTTTTTACAAGTTATCGTGGAGAATAATCAGGGCGCTGCCAATAGCAAAAAAATTGGATTGCAAGTTCACCGCGAAGAAGAAGAATACAAAGCGATTATAGATGAAAACGCCATCTTACAGGTTTTGGATAATCTGATTTCCAATGCCATCAAATATTCGTCAGAGGGCAAAAATATTGATATTCGCATTTTAAAAGGTGAGAACACTGTTTGTTGCGAAATACAAGACGAAGGGCCGGGTCTTTCTGAAAAAGATCAAAAGCAATTATTTCAGAAGTTTTCCCGTTTAACGCCACGCCCTACAGGTGATGAACATTCAACAGGCTTAGGATTATTCATTGTTAAGAAATTAATCCACATCATGAATGGCTCTGTCAGCTATAAAGGCAAATTAGGAGAGGGTTCAACGTTTGTTATTGAATTTCCATCGACATAACATCGAATTGGCGTTGCAGCAAATTTTAGTTTGAATTGTTTGCAAACTAAAGTTTGCGATCCTCCCTACGAATTGCAAAGTCAAGTTTGCACGCCTCCCTACGAATTGCAAACTCAAGTTGCAACGTCGATCTACGAACTGATAACTGAAAAAAAGGAATAAGTAAATGAAAATAATAGCCGTTGGTGTTAATTCGGCATTCGCCACTGGGCCGTATGAAGAAGTGATCACTGTAAACAATGCCCGTGAACTGTTTCTAAAAATCGCTTCAGAACCGAAATTAAAGAATGCTTCTGAAGAAATCATTATGGCCGAAATTCAGAAACACAGCCAATTCCTTTATACACCCAAATGGCATTCTAACTTCCTGATTGAATTTGATATGCCAAGTAAAACGGGAAAAAGGCCCTACCGTTTACTCGTAGATGCTGGTGCGGATATCAGACATGCCTTAAAAAAAGTGGGATTAACTTCTGCTAATATAGATGGTGTTTATATTTCCCACCCTCATAATGACCATATTGGGGGTATAGAATATTTGGCACTGACAACTTTTTTTAATCCGTTCTATACACCTGCAAAACAAAAATGGCTTAATAATCAATTCATTGCTGAAAAGCTGTTTCTGGAACACGACTGGTGGCAAGTGCCACCAGGCAATACCAAACCGGATTTGTTTGTGCATAGAAAAGTGCTTGCGCCTGTCAAAAGAGCTGTTGGGCCCGGTTTAGATACCTTACAAGGTGTACCGGATGTCAGCCTTGAGACTTATTTTGATATCCATGTCATTGGCAAACAAGAAAATGGACAAACAAAATCCCAAATCTTTCAAGATGGTGAAGGCTATTGGACGTTAACACCGATTTTTGCAATGCATGTCATTTCCAGTTCAGAAGAAATGCCCAGTTACGGTATCAGTTTGCAACACTCCAGTGGTTACAACGTGCTTATGCCAACTGACATCCAATCTATGATGCCGCCGCAATTAGAATCGCACTACAAACGGGCCAATCGAATTTATATGGATTGTGAAACCTCCCCCTTTCCTTCCGGTGTTCATCCCCATATCACCGACTTAATTAATAATATGGATAATGAAATTCAAAAGAAATGTATGCTATACCATTACGATAATTACCCAGAAGTGCCTGATGGTATGTTTTATAGCATTTTACATCCCGGGGATTCGCACATCTACCCAGACGAAACGTTTTGTGTCAAAAAAGGAAGGCCTAAAAAATGAAGCCGTTAGCGCAAGAAAATTCGCATAACCATTTACCCATCTCGATGATTACCGGTTTTCTTGGCAGTGGTAAAACCACATTGCTTAACCAGTTATTACACCAAGCTGAAATGCAGCACACCCTAGTCATCGTGAATGAATTTGGTGAAATCGGTATTGATCACTTACTGATTAAAGCCACAACAGAAGAGATGATGCTTTTAGAAGGCGGGTGTGTCTGTTGTTCAGTGCGTACCGACTTAGTCACTACCTTAGAAGAGGCTTTCCACAAACGAGAACGTCAAGAAATTGAATTTAAACAAATCCTCGTAGAAACCACAGGCCTTGCCGATCCGGCCCCCATTTTACGGACATTGATAGATGACCCGTTTATCAGCACCCATTATCGTTTAGAAACGCTTGTCACCACTGTCGATGCCTTATATGGTGAACAGCAACTGGATGAATACGACGAATCCGTGAAACAAGCGGCCCTTGCACATCACCTGATCCTGACCAAAATTGATTTAGTTGATGTCGCCACACTTCAAGCCTTAAAGCAACGCTTACAGAGTTTCAACCCCACCGCAACGATCCACGAAGTGAACTTCCAACAAGACACTCTGAATGCCGCCAAATTATTTAAGACAACACATTACAATAACCAAACCGAACAACTTGATGTCGCCCGTTGGTTAAACGCAGAAACGTATATTCAACATCAACAAGAAACACCCGATGATCCTGATCATGCTCATGATGAACACCAGCCTCACCGACATGATCGCTATATCAAAACCTTCTGCATTGAACACAGTGAACCCTTACACTGGCTCACACTAGAACGTTGGATACAGCAACTCACCCGACTGCGCGGCAAAGATTTACTCAGAGTGAAAGGCATAGCCTATACTTATGAAACCGATTTACCCGTGATTATTCAAGGCGTTCAACACGTATTCCAGCCACCCACCACCTTAGACGCTTGGCCCAGTGATGAACGCCGATCACAAATTGTCTTCATCACCCGCAACATTGAAAAAACGATAGTCGAACGCCTCCTACACACCTTGATCAAATCAAAAACCCCGATAGACGTGTGTCAGGCCGCCTTAATATTAATAGGGCAAGAACACGAGTCCAATGAATGATTCATTGTAGGGGCAATCCCTTATGGTTGCCCCTATCTTTTTTTTCAAACAACCTTTCAACCACAAAGAGCCCTCACAAATGATAACCGTTGAAAAAATCAATGACACCACATTCAAAGTCACCGTACAAAGCAGCACAACAACAACCCACAACGTCACCCTCTCCCCCTCGTACCATGAAAAATTGACCCACAACAAAGCCACCCCCGAACAACTGATTGAAAAATCCTTTGAATTTCTACTCCAACGCGAAAGCAACACCAGCATCCTAAGCCGCTTCGATCTACCCGTCATCAATCAATACTTTCCCGAATACGAATCAACGATACAAAACATGTTATAACTATCTCACACCATGAAACTTAGCGCCTTAGCGTCTTTGCGTGAGCAATTAAATCAGATAAGGCGACTTAGATAACTGATAACTGATAACTGATAACTGATAACTGATAACTGAACATGGCATACGAATACCAAATCGGTGGCAGCCTCCCCCTCGATGCTCCCTCCTACATCCCCCGCCAAGCCGATCAAGATTTCTACGACGGCCTCAAAAAAGGCGAATTTTGTTATGTACTCAATGCCCGTCAAATGGGTAAATCCAGCCTACGTGTCCGCACCATCCAACGTTTACAAGCCGAAGGCATCGCCTGTGCCACCATTGACGTTACCGAAATTGGTAGCACCGATGCCACCCTTGAAGAATGGTATGCCGGCCTCATCGACATCATAGCCCAAACCCTTCACATCACCGACTTTAACTTAGATACCTGGTGGGAAAACCATCATCACCTCTCCCCAGTCCATCACTTCGCCAAATTTATTGAAGACATCCTATTAGCGCAAATCCAACACCCTATCGTCATTTTTATCGATGAAACCGATGCCATAACCCGATTCGGCGAAGATTTCTTTGCCTTAATTCGGAGTTGCTACAACAAACGGCCCGACAACCCCGCCTATCAGCGTTTAACCTTTGCCATTATAGGGGTCGTCAGTCCAACCGATTTAATTGCCGACAAAAAGCGCACCCCCTTCAATATTGGACGCGCCATTGCATTAAACGGCTTTCAATTTCACGAAGCCCAACCCTTAGCGCAAGGCCTCACCGCTTTCCAACATCCACAAACCCTACTCCAAATCATCTTAGACTGGACAGGCGGCCAACCCCTGTTAACCCAAAAACTCTGCCAATTACTCAACGATCCCGCCCTATTGCAAAAGGAAGCCAAAGGCGATTTAAAAGAGTGGATTGAACAACGGATACACGACAACATCATAAAACATTGGGAAACCCAAGATGAGCCCACGCATTTCAGACATATTCGCGACCGCATTTTACATGAAGGTGGCCAACACACAGGGCGATTATTAGGATGCTATCAACAACTCTTATTATCCGCCCAATCTAGCGAAAATGAACTTGGCAGCATCTCAGCAGACGACAGCCGTGAACAACTCGAACTCCGTTTTTCAGGCCTCGTCGTCCGCCATCAAAACAAGTTATTGATTTACAACAAAATTTATGCCGCCATCTTTAATCAAACTTGGGTAGAACAAGCCCTCGCCAAACTGCGGCCTTATGCAAACAATCTAAAAGCCTGGCAAGCTTCCGGTTATCAAGATAAATCGCGGCTATTACAAGGGCAAGCTTTGCAAGAAGCGCAAACTTGGGCCAAAGATAAACAGTTAAGCGAAGCCGATCATCAATTTCTCAGCACAAGTCGAGAACAAGCCTTAAAGGCGGAAATGCAAGCCAATCAAGTTAAAACACAACGGCGAGCCATTTTGGGTTTGACGCTGTTTGTGGCTATAACAGCGGGCTTGGCTTTTTGGGGGTATCTAGCACAACAACAAGCTTGGCAAAATGCGGAATTGGCAAAACAGCAAAGAGATATTGCTTTAAATGCCATTAATCAAAGAACTTATGACTGGATTGATAAACTGGTTGAAATTCCCCGTACTCAAGAAATTGTAGCCGAGATTTTAACCGATAATACCGCGTTATTAGATCAAATTTATGCTTTAGATGCTGATAAAAGAAAAGCACAACGAGAAAAAGGCGTTAATTTGGGTCGTGTTGGTGATGCGTGGCTGTTGTTGGGTTACACAGAAAAGGGGTTGCAAAGCTATGAGCAAGCTTTGGAAATACACAAACAACTTGCCAAAGACGACCCCACCAGTGTCACCGCACAGCGCGATTTGACCGTCAGTTTAAACAAGATAGGAAACGTGCAGTTGCAACTGGGCAACACCGAAAAGGCCTTGCAAGCCTATCAGCAGTCTTTGGAAATACGCAAACAACTTGCCAAAGACGACCCCACCAGTGTCACCGCACAGCGCGATTTGTGGGTCAGTTATTACAAGTTAGCTTCCCTTCAGGAAACTTTGCAACAACCTGCTGCGGCTTTATCGTTTTATCAAAAAGCTTTAGCCATTGCAGAGCAGTTAGTAGAAATCGATCCGCTTAATCAGACAGCACAGAATGAATTGAGTTTTTTGCGGGATAGGGTAGAAAGCCTGTCTGACGCTTCAGAATGATAGCCTTTTCAGAAAGAATCTTATTTTTCACGCAAAGTCGCAAAGGCGCAAAGCGTTTCAAGATTAATTGACTTAGCGTGCTTAGCGGCTTTGCGTGAGCATTTATTGAAAAGAAATAAACGCTAAAGACGCTAAAGACGCTAAAGACGCTAAAGACGCTAAAGAGGCTGTGAAGATAAATTTTGCGTCTCTTGCGTCTCTTGCGTCTCTTGCGTTATAAATAATATCAACAGCAGCATGAAACGAAGTTCAGCGTAGCTACAAATGCGCCTCAAACGTCAAGAAGTCTATATTAGCCTGAAAATCAATCAATCACCGTTCAATGTGGGCCGCGCGTTTGAGTTACCCG
>JAYQWI020000570.1:0-2738 GCA_035871815.2 Candidatus Parabeggiatoa communis | reverse complement strand
AAAACTACACTTATATCACCAAAATATTTATTATGTCTATTTATTTTTTCTTTGAGCTTTTGGTAATCATATATATCGTTTAAGTCGCTATAAATAATTTGAGAAAAGGCAAGTTGTGAAATGATTGTTATTATGCAAAATAATAATACTGATACAAATTTTGAAAACGGCCCTTTTAACTTAATTTTTTGATACATGTTGTTATCCAATTGTGCGTACATATCGTAAGTTGGACTGACTTCGGTAAGTCCAACAAACTTTGAAAATAAATTGAGTTTTTAGTTGGACTTCGCAAGCTCAGTCCAACCTACGTGCTACGTGCTACGTGCTATTGGTCGCCGAACTTTTTGTTGCATACAGGGAAGACCACAAAAAGCACATTTGAAAGAAGGACAAGGAAAACTCCCTTTTTGAGGGTCAAAGTTGTTTCAAGAATAAATGATAAATGTGGTCTGTCCCCTATTTTTATGGGCCTTTGTTGGAGGTTTTTTGCAGGGTAATGAAAAGGGCCATCGTTGGATTGAAAAAATTTATTTTATTCTGGCCCCAATTATCTTATCTTCTGCATTTTCAAACAGTTACTCCTTCCTGTTTTGCTAGATTACATATTTCCTCTACATCATCTTCTTGAAGGCGATCAATAAGTGCTATTTTTCGCCCTAAACCATTTAATGAAGTGCCTACAACTATTCCTTTTTTACTTTCAGGATTAATCCAAAACCTATCGTGGAATTTATCTGTAGTTATATCTTGAATTGATATGCTGCTTTTCACTGCTCTCACAGAATCATGAATTGAAGTTTTATTATCATTATTTCTACCATTTGTTACAAAGTAAATATTTTCTATTTTTTCCGAAATCAAAGATAGTGCTTCTGAAAAAATACTGGTTGCATTATTGTTAGACGAAGCATAAAAATATGAGTCGATTATAACTAAATTTTTAACACCATTTAATTTCTCTACAAATTTAAGAAAAACATCTTTTATTTCATCAACAGTCATCGATGGTGAGGTAATATCTTCCATGACGATTTCAAACTTATACAATGAAGATAAACCATGCTCTGCAATATGATTAAGAAACTCTTCTCTAAATTCATAAACTGGTACAGCAACATTATACATCTCAAACTTTTCACAAATTCCTGTTTGATGCATTTTTTCAAAAAAATCTAGATCATTGCTACCATTTTTCGGAACAATTTTAATGTACATTCCATTCATTTGTCACATCCTCAATTTTCACTGCATAACGCTGAAGCTCAGCCGCCACCCGCAGCACTGAGCGTAAAATTGCTAAAAACCGCAACAGGCGGTCGGTCGGCTGGAGCGCTACGTTATGTTTACTCAAAATTTAAAATTTATAGCTCATTCTTTAAATTAACCTTGTAAAATCAGTAATTTGTACAATATCATCATCTTCACACTGCACTGCCCCACGGTTAATCAATCTATCATGGAAACTCTGTGTTAAATCAACAAGAAATAGCTCATACCCAAACTGTTTTGCCACATCATAAATTATCGAAATAAGTTTTTTTCCTATTCCTTTATGCTTCATAAATGTTGGCATTTATATATTTGGTATCTGTATCTGTTTATACTCGTGAATAATTTGAATTCTAATTACAACGGTTTTAGCAACATCTTCTTTATCTACCTTTCCTATTATTTCTATTTCATCTGTAGGGTAAATTTTTTCTAGTTCATAAAACTAATCCAAATGTTGTTTGAGAAATTCTGTCACTTTTTGCGTCAAGAGTATTTCCAATGAATTGTTCATATAGGTTTCCAACTGTTTTTGATGGCAAATATAACACCGCTTTTCTCCTCCCGTCTTTTTGCGTTGGGAGCAAGGCTTTGTTAGAATTAATTTCACTTTGATCCCAATTATTTTAAATGGTGGTCTGTCCCCTATTTTAGTGATGAAAAATCAATTTCAACGTTGTTAATACCCTAATTTCAAAGAGTCAAACAATTCATTTAACTCGTTTTGTGCTTCATCACAATCAGCATTTTTCAGTCTCTCTCTGTCATACTTTGACAGTGATTCCGTTTTAGATGTTTCTTCCATCATGGCACAAAAATCAAAAATATCTTTTCCTTCTCTATTCAGAACTTCACGATTTTTTTTCGTTAATTCGTCAGAGCGTTTCCGTTCTTGCTCTTGGGTCATTAACCCTAAGCTGGTAAGATGTTTATCTGACTCATCACAGTAATTTGGATTGAGTTTCCAAAAATTATCAATCGCTTCTTTGGACATTCCACGACCATCAAAACATGATCTATCGCCAGGATTCTTGTTCTTTTGACTTGTTTGATTAGGTGTTTTAGTTTGGGTTTTGGCCAAACTTTGTTTCGATTTCAATTTTTTCAAATCGGTCGATAAACTAGTCAATCCTGTTTTCACATTTTCTAGCCCCTCAGTTAGAGTTTTTCCTGCACTTTGTATTTTTTCACCCAAATTAGCACACCCAATGCCCGTACATAAAATGAGCAATACCAGTACAACAATTGATTTAATTGTCATATTTTTAATCCTAAATTATTTATTTAAAATCTACTAATGCCCAATGTTGTTCGTCTTCCAAGCCCTACCCATTCCCAAAGTATTTAAACTCACGTAAAGTCTTTTAGGTAACAAGTTACAAAGAAAGGTGGCTTGCAGCGAAGCTTCTACCCACCCTACACTTGCTTGCCCTTAGCGTAGCCTAAACTTAAAACAAGGGAAAGTT
>JAYQWI020000569.1:0-11781 GCA_035871815.2 Candidatus Parabeggiatoa communis | reverse complement strand
TAGCGTCTTTAGCGTTTTCTTTCAATCGTAGAAATGCGCCCCAATTTCAGGTAACTCCAAAAAATTAAAATACCCACACCTTTAATCAATCTTCTTTCATTCTCTGCGGCTCTGCGGCTCTGCGTGAGCAGACAGTTTGTTACATAAGATTCATAAGCATAGAGTAGTGTGGTTGTTTTGGGTATTTTATTTTTTTTGAATTGCCTCACTTACTTTTTATCAAAAAAATAGGTATAACCCACAATGATACTAAAAGCATCATAGTTGGCTGTGGTTCTCTTGCTGTTTCCAAAAAGATTGCCTTCTGTTATTTTGCTCAAGTTGGCAAATTGTATAAAGTCATCCTGCGGTTTCCCAAAACTGTAAGTGAAACCCAAGGCTAATTCTGAACGTTTCCTTCTAAAAGCAGTGCCCACTGTAAAATGGTAAATATCCCAATTCGTCAGGCCTAGTGAGTTTTCCTCAATATTAGGATTGGTTTCATGATCAGTACGAAAACTTAAATACCCTTTGGTTGTCTTATTGAAGGTATGCTCAATCGCGACAACAAAATTGACAACTCTTTCTGCCGCATCTTTGACTTGGATCAATGCACGTTCTTCTTCTTCGGCAGTTTCATCAAATTTTATCAGTTCATCAACAATAATATTACGCAAAAAACTGTGCGCCCCTGGTGTAATCACATCATATTCACGTTGTTTGTTGAACCATTCTACGCTGCCTGCAAGGTTGGTTTTTGGGGTCAAGGCGAACTCAAATCCCGCCGCAATTGAGAAAGGGGTTTTATAGGTGGTATCCAGATTCTCTTGCCGATTACTCACCAGTTCGCCAACCAATTGCCCTTGCTCTGGATCATAAAAATTGTTAAAACTTCTTTCGCCAGCAACAGTGCCCTGACCAAATAAATTACGACTCGGCGTTGTGATGGTTAATCCTAATTTCAATTCCTCTAAATCGGCAGTGATGCCCCACTTGAGTAAGGTGCGAATATTCCAAAAATCGACATAATCAACTTTGTCCGCAGTCGCTATAGTATTCCCATTTACAACACGCGCTGTAAGCGTTTCACTTTGACTTTGGTTTCTCAGGGCAAAAAAGGCCGTGGCACCCATTGAAATATGGGGACGTAGCTTGTGTGCCCAACTTAGCCCTGCCCAAAGTTCAGTCACTTTACTACTGGTGATCAGTTGTCCAATAAAATCTTCCTCTCCCTGAAAAGATACCCTACCATCTGAATGGTTAACATCACCAATGAGATCCAAATGTTTCTCACTGCGTCCAGACAACTCAATGGTAGACTGATTTTTAGTCAACAGGGAATAACCAAACGCATGATCTGGAAAACGCTCAAAGATCAACGTGCCTGAGGCCAATAAAGGAATGACACTGATTTGATCCGAGTCAAGTGGTACCCCAGTGCCAACAGCATCCTCTACCGACAACCGTTCCAGTTGATAAGCATTAGCACTGACAGATAAACTGGGCTTATTGATAAAACCCAATGCCCCTGGATTATAAAAACCAGCACTGGTATCTCTTACGCCACCCACGACGGCCCCCCCCATAAGCGCCGAGCGGCTGCCAAACAGTTGATTCCAATAATGATGATCTTGACTGCTCGCCTGTTCAGAAAACAATACAAGAAAAAAGGCCAAGAATGCGATATACTCAAAATACTTTTTCACGTCAAAATGTCCTTTTAGGGATGATTTGATCAAATAAAACGATAATGGCCACTTTTAGGAAAGGTTTATTTTGAAGCGCGAAAAGCGTTTTTTCAGGCCTTTAACCTATAAGCGATGCACCTTGTTATTTATAGCATGAACTAAAAAATTTTATCAATGTTGACGACTGAACTACAACACTTAATTGAACGTGCCGAAGCCTTAGTGGCTCGGATAGATCATTATTTTCCCCCTACGCCCATTCCCCCTGACTGGCAAAATATCTTGGCATTTCGCTGGCGTAAACGTAACAATCAACTCGGCGAATTTCAAGCTGTTTATCATCCCCATCAAATCCGTTTACAGGATTTACAAGGCATAGATGAACAAAAACAACAACTTGACCGTAATACGCGACAATTCTTACAAAAAAAACCGGCCAATAACGTTTTACTCTCGGGTTCGCGTGGTACTGGCAAATCGTCTTTAATTAAAGCCTTGCTGAATGAATATGCTAATCAAGGGCTGCGCTTGGTTGAAGTTGAAAAATATGATTTGATTGATTTACCTGAAATTGTTGAGGCTTTTAATAATCGTCCAGAACGGTTTATTATTTTTTGTGATGACTTATCTTATGAAAAAGATGATGCGAGTTATAAAGCCTTAAAAAGTGTACTAGATGGCTCAGTCAGTGCGCCCCCTGAGAATGCCTTGATTTATGCGACATCGAATCGGCGACATTTACTGCCCGAATACATGCGCGACAATTTGGATGCTAAGATGATTGATGGTGAAATTCATCACGCTGAGGGGGTAGAAGAAAAAATTTCTTTGTCAGAACGTTTTGGCTTATGGCTCTCATTTTACCCCTTTAAACAAGATGAGTATTTAGCCATTGTACGCTATTGGTTAGTAGAATTGGGCGTAACAGAGAGCGAATCGGTACACCGCGCTGCGCTGCAATGGGCGCTTAAGCGAGGATCACGCAGTGGACGCGCGGCAAAGCAATTTGCACAGGATTGGGCAGGGCGAAATATGGTAGAATGAGAAGTTTTGAGAAAGGGCAACGGATTGCCCCTACAAAATTATCCCTTTATAGAAAATTAATCACGTTTCATTATTTATTATTCATTAATTCGAGGAACTTGCAAAACTCCGAGGCTGAACCCTAAATCAATAACTTACAGATACCTAATGGTATGTCAGTTATTGATTTATCGTTTATGGCCAAAAGTTTTGCAAGAGGCTCATTAATTCATTATTTTAATTAATACGGTGTCCGAAATCAAATCAGAAATACATCTTGGAGATTGTTTGGAAGTCTTAGCCACCTATCCTGACCATTATTTTGATTTAATCATCACCTCCCCTCCCTACGCAGATAGCCGTGCCAATACTTATGGTGGGATAAAACCCGATGACTACGTTGCTTGGTTTTTACCCAGATCGCAACAATTGTTACGGGTATTAAAACCCACCGGAACGTTTATTTTAAATCTCAAAGAAAAAGTAGTCGATGGCGAAAGACATACTTATGTCATTGAATTAATTTTAGCATTTCACGCAAAAGTTTTTGCGCGCAAAAACTTTTGCGTGAAATACGCAAACAAGGGTGGCTTTGGACAGAAGACTTTATTTGGCACAAAAAAAATTGTTACCCTGGCAAATGGCCTAATCGCTTTCGAGATGCTTGGGAACACTGTCTGCAATTTAATAAAATCAAAAAATTCAACATGTATCAAGAGGCCGTGATGGTGCCGATGGGTGACTGGGCTCAAAAGCGTCTCCAAAATTTAAGTGAGATTGATAAAAATCGTGATAATTCAAAAGTAGGCAGTGGTTTTGGTAAAAACGTGTCAAATTGGTTAGAACGAAAAATGCCCTATCCGACAAATGTCTTACATTTAGCAACCGAAACCAGCAATCGTCAACACAGTGCCGTCTTTCCCAAAGCACTCCCGACTTGGTTTATCAAACTCTTTACTCAAGAATATGACCGAATACTTGATCCATTTTGTGGCGCGGGTACGACTTGCCAAGTGGCACAAAATTTCTGTCGGCATTCTGTGGGCATAGAAATCAAACCGGAATATTATGAGTTGGCTAAAGCTAATCTTAATAGTCCAAGTCAACTATCAATTATTTGAAGAGTACAGTCAATATGGGAACCATTACACAGCGTGAAATCATTGATTATGTCGAGAAAAATATTATCCAATTTCATAACAAACGACTGGAGAAACTAGAACAATTACAACTGAACAACGTTGTTAAAAATAAAAATCCCTATCTCTTCAAAGCCAAAAATATCAATACCGCACAAGATTATGTCAAAAATATTTTGGATACGTTTTTATCTTCACAAGAAGAAGGCATTTTGGGATTATTTTTAGAAGAGTTAGCGATTTTTATTTGTAGTAAAGTCTATAATGGTATGCGTTCATCCTTTGAAGGCATGGATTTAGAATTTTATGATAATCAATATAACGCGATCAGGTAAAAAAAATGATTAGTTAGGTGGAGAAGCGGACGAAATTGATAGGATAAAAAAACCAGAATAAGCTGTCCGCTTGTTCCCCTACAATAACAGGATGCTGCGCGTCCAAAACGGCGTTCCCAAGTCAACGAAGGAACTCACTTTACTCAACAGAGGTACACGACACTTATATGAAAACGATTGTCCAGCGGATTGCGGAAGAACTTTCTGTACAAGAAACTCAGGTAGAAGCGGCCATCAGGTTAATTGATGAAGGCGCAACGGTACCTTTTATCGCTCGTTATCGTAAAGAAGTCACGAACGGTTTAGATGATACCCAATTGCGTACATTGGAAGAACGCTTGCATTATCTGCGTGAGTTAGATGAACGCCGTGAGGTGATTTTAAATAGTATCCGCGAACAGGAGAAACTCACGCCAGAATTGGAAGCGGCTATTCAAGAAGCTGATACCAAAGCGCGTCTCGAAGATTTGTATTTACCTTATAAACCCAAACGCCGTTCTAAAGCCAAAGGGGCTATAGAGGCCGGGTTGGAACCCTTGGCACAAGCGCTATTGCAAGATCCAACATTGGTTCCTGAAGAAGCCACAGCAGCCTATATCAATACTGAAAAGGGTATTGAGGATGCCCAAAAAGCCTTAGATGGCGCACGGCAGATTCTCATGGAACAATTTGCTGAACAAGCTGACTTGCTAGAACAATTGCGTGACTACCTCTGGAAAAATGCGACTTTCAAGTCTAAAGTGGTAGAAGGCAAGGAAGAGAAAGGGGTTAAATTTTCTGATTATTTTGACTATCAAGAACCCCTTAAAACGGTGCCTTCTCACCGTGCACTCGCCATGTTTCGCGGACGCAAGTCGGGTATTTTACAAGTGACTTTACCCGTTTTGAATAGAGACGATGAGAATCAGGAAGATGTCTCAGCTACCTATTGTGAAAGCAAGATAGCGGCTTATTTTCAGATTGAAGATCAAGATCGGCCAGCTGATGCTTGGTTATTGGAAACGGTGAAGGCAGCATGGCGTTTCAAGATTCGCTCCCATTTGAATGCCCAATTGATGACGAGGAAGCGTGAAGCTTCAGAAAATGAAGCGATTGTGGTTTTTGCGGGTAATTTACATGATTTATTATTAGCCGCGCCTGCTGGGCCGCGTGCAACGATGGGCCTTGATCCGGGTTTGCGAACGGGTGTGAAAGTGGCAGTTGTAGACAACACCGGTAAATTGCTAGACACGGCTACTATTTATCCACACGCGCCGAAAAAACGGTGGCAACAGGCTATTGACAAACTGGCTGAATTAGCGAGTCAACATGAGGTTGAATTGATCAGTATCGGTAATGGTACCGGTTCTCGGGAAACGGATCGATTAGTGACGGAGTTCATGAAACTGCATTCCGATTTACGCTTGTATAAACTGGTGGTATCGGAAGCGGGTGCCTCAGTGTATTCTGCCTCGAAAATTGCAGCTGAGGAATTTCCTGATGTTGATGTGTCACTGCGTGGTGCGATTTCGATTGCGAGACGTGTACAAGATCCCTTAGCAGAATTGGTCAAAATCGATCCCAAATCCATCGGTGTTGGTCAATATCAACATGATGTCAACAAGAATCACTTGGCACGCTCTCTTGAGGGGGTAGTAGAAGATTGTGTGAATGCGGTCGGTGTTGATGTGAATATGGCCTCGGTTTCGTTGCTGAGCCGTGTTGCGGGACTGAATTCTGGCTTGGCACGTAACATCGTGGCTTTTCGTGATGAACATGGTGTCTTTCCTAATCGTAATAGCTTAAAGGAAGTGCCGCGTTTAGGTGAAAAAAGCTTTGAACAGGCTGTCGGCTTTTTGCGAATCATGAATGGTGACAATCCATTAGATATTTCTGCAGTCCACCCAGAAGCTTATCCTGTCGTGGAACGTATTGTGGCTCAAACCAACAAACCCGTTAATGCCTTAATAGGCGATACGGCATTTTTGCGGAATCTCAAGCCAGAAGACTATATTGATGACAGCTTTGGTGTACCGACTGTCACAGACATTCTCAGTGAGTTAGAAAAACCAGGACGCGATCCGCGTCCCGCCTTTAAAATGCCCGCCTTCAAAGAAGGGATCGAAACGCTTGAAGACCTTGAAGCAGATATGGTTTTAGAAGGTGTGGTCACCAATGTGACCAATTTTGGGGCGTTTGTGGATATTGGTGTGCATCACGATGGCTTAGTTCATATCTCTGCGATGTCAGAGAATTATGTCAAAGATCCGCGTAACGTGGTTAAAGCGGGAGATGTGGTCAAAGTGAGGGTGTTGGAAATTGATATCAAGCGTCGTCGGGTGGCTTTAAGCATGTCTTTTCAGGAGAAAAAACAAGCGCATGCTCAGCATATCCAAGCGACTCAGCCTAAGAGGAAGAAAAAGCCATCACAACAACGCAACAAGGGGAAAAAGACAACGACAGATGGGCCCAAAAGGGAGATTAAAATTCCGCAACAACCTGCGTTTGTCGGCAGCATCATGGCTGACGCTTTTGCTAATGCTCGCAAAGGTTAAAATGACTTGACTTACGAGGAGGAATATCAGATGGTAACTCAATCAAGAGTAACCCTTAAAAAGGGAGAGACGGCCACACTAACAAAATCTGCCAAAATCACGACTAAATTGAGTTGGACAAAGCCAGTCGATCTGGATTTACATGCGTTTTATAAAACCAAGGAAGGTGTATTGGGGCATATTTACTATGATAACCTGGGAAGTCTGTATCAACCTCCTTGCATAGAATTGGATGAGGATGCTGGGGTTGATGATACTGGGGGGGATAACGAAGAGAATCTCACTATCAAGTCCTTATCCCATGTGGAATCGGTATTGATTGCGACGAACATCTACAGAAAATTTGCTTTTTTTTCGATGGGTGACAATTTTGCCAAGTATGATGGCAAGGTGGTGGTGGAAACCAATATGGGAGAAAGGATTGAAGTCCCTTTGGATTCTGATAAAGTGGGTAAATGGTGCGTCATTGCTAAAATAGACAATTCCAATCCCTCTGAACCTTACGTTATCAATATCAACGAAGTACAAAAAGCGGAGCCGAGTCTGAAAGATTTTTAGAAGGGGAAAATGCCGTCACAAACGTCGTTCTGCGCTAGGGCGAACACGCAGGTTCGCCCCTACAGCCCCTTTGCTATGTTGGGTAGGGGCAGACCTGCGTGTCTGCCCTTCTAGCCTGCGCGTCTGCCCTTAACTTAATGGCATTGAGGCCTGCTTGCCCACCCTACAAATCTACAAATCTCTCATTTCTTTTACCAATGTGGGGCCACGATAAATTAAACCCGTATAAAGCTGCACTAAACTGGCTCCCGCATTGCGTTTTTCTACAGCATCGTCTGAACTCATTATCCCCCCTGCTGCAATGATAGGAATTTGATTTTGAAGTATTTTACTCAACTGCTGTACGATTTGAGTGCTACGCGCCTTTAATGGCGCGCCGCTTAAGCCGCCACTTTCATTGCTCAATGCAGCGTTATTCTCCACACCCACTCGTGATAGTGTTGTATTAGTCGCAATCACGCCATCTATTTTATATGCCAAGAATTTGTTGGCCATCACTGTCAATTCTTCTTCACTTAAATCGGGCGCAATTTTGATAACCAGTGGCACGTATTTATTATGTTGATCGGCCAATTGTTGTTGGGCTTGTTTTAGAACACTTAACAGACGATCTAATTCTTCGCCCTGTTGCAATTGCCGCAATCCAGGGGTGTTAGGTGAAGAAATATTCACAGTCACATAATCGGCATACGCATAGACTTTGTGTAAACACACGAGATAATCATCAACCGCGTTTTCTAAAGGCGTGTCAACATTTTTGCCAATATTAATGCCGAGTATGCCGCTAAAACGGGCTTTTTGAACCTGCGCTAACAATTTATCAACACCATCGTTATTAAAACCCATGCGATTAATGAGTGCATTTTCAGCCGGTAAACGAAATAAACGTGGTTTTGGATTACCCGGTTGTGGACGTGGTGTGACAGTACCCACTTCAATAAAGCCAAAACCTAATGCGGCGAGGCTATCAATATATTCAGCATTTTTATCCATCCCAGCCGCCAGCCCGACTGGATTAGGAAAATGTAAACCCATGACAGTGCAAGGTGCATGAGGCATTTTGCCAAACACCAGTTGGGTTAATTTAAGACGGTGGAATACCTTTAGAATAAACAAGGTGAAGTGATGAGCGGTTTCAGGTGGTAAGGTGAATAACAAACGGCGAATTAGTGAGTACATTGTAAACGTGTGGCCTTAATACTGATGATGTGAATGATTTTTGATAAATTCCCCAACACACCGAAACTTTGATCTCAAGCAGAAAGGGAGTGTAATCGACAGAGTTTATCAGAATAGGGCAGGGTTAAAAAGCGGATAGTGGTGCAATGTTAAGTAGGGCGGTTTAAAAGTTTTGGATAGAACGCTAATTGTCATGATTAAACTGATTGACACCTTAACACCTATCAACTTACAACGGATTAACGAAACGAAGTTCAGCTTCGCTAAATAAGCGGATTAGTTATATTGGTAGCATTGAGTCAATCCGTTTATTTCGCTAAACGAAACGAAGTTCAACGAAGCTAAGTAACGAAGCTAAGTAACGAAGCTTCGCGGAGTTTATCCGTTGTACTGGCTATTTTATCTGAGCATTGATAACTGATAACTGATAACTGATAACTGATAACTGATGCTCAATTCTGTGTAGAAAGAGCAGAAATAAAACTATCAATCTCGTCAACCGACATCGATTCAGACAATTCCTTGACTTTATTTAATAACTCATTCATAGCGCGAGGGGTTTTTTCAAACCAACCTTTTACACCGAGATTGAGCGCCGTTATTGCATTGTTTCTATCCCCTTCGCCTTTTTCACTTAAGATAACCATATTCGTCATAATGTCTTCTTCCTTAGCCATTTCAATCATCTCAAGGCCATTCATTCTAGGTAGATTTAAATTAACTAATGCAACATGAAATTCTCCTTCACGAAGTTTTTTTAATCCTTCAATACTGTTATTAGCCACATCTACTCTCATTTTTTGTTTTTTAAAATAATCTCGATAAGTGTTCACAACGTCATTGTCATTGTCTACAATTAAAATTGAGTGTTGACTTTTCATTAGGTTGTTATCCTTTTAGAAACTGTAAAATATTGCTCTACCTGTTTTCGTAAGTAGTAAAGGCGCTATTCAAGCTTATGAAGTGGGTGAGGTGGCGTATTGATTATATTTGCCAAACTGACACGAATTTAAGCAATAAATATTCCAATTATGAGCGTTCAGTTATCAGATAATTTTTAGCGGGGTGTAAGAGGCGGGCATTTTGTTATCAGTAGTAGAGACGCACGGCCGTTGAGACGCACGGCCGTGCGTCTCTACTCTACATTGCGTTCATTCAACATTCGGCGTTGTCATCGCCAGCGCGAAGGGCAATACGGGGCCGCTACCGGCCTGGCGTAATAAGGCCGCTATAATGGTCAATGTCCAGCGCGAATCAACCATATCATCGACTAATAAAACCGCATCTTGCATCCCTTCCCAATAATCAACGGTAAACGCATTGACTAAATTGTGCGCTTGTTGATAGCTGTTCTGCATTTCTTTTTGGGGAGGCGTAGGGCGTGTTTTACGAATCAAGGGTGCGAAGGGTAACTTCAGTACAGTGGCTAAACGTTGAGCAAAATCAGTCACTAAGGTAGGATGATTTAAAGAAGGCACACAGGTTATCCAACGCGGTTCAGGATCAGGCCGCCACTGTTGCTGTATCAATTCCGCAGACGCGATCACTAAAGCATCATCAAAATGCCCCGTCTGCTGTTTACCGTATCTAACCCATTCTCCCCAACCCGCATCCCCCCAGACAGACAAAATTTGCCCAGGTTCCGCTCGCAAATCGGCAGGTATTTTTTTCCCTTTCCAGCCATATTGCGGCAAGCCATCGCTGGTAGGCCATTGCTTACGAGGCTCAATCATTTGATTGCTATGTTGTCTGAGAAAGTACACCGCAGCCTTCGCTTTTTCCTCTGAAAAGCTTGGCGATATCAAAGGCTTTTGCAAGCAAACCGCACAGCAGCCGCAGGGTGTTGGATGCGGATCATCTAATTCTCTAGCCAAAAAAGTCATTAAACAATCTTGGGTATGCAAGTATTCCGTCATGCGTTGCTGTTCTTCATAACGAATCCTTTTTAACGCTTCCACTCTTTCCCAATCTGTCACATAGTTGACAGGTGTGGCATACCAAACACTGCCTTGTTTACTCACCGGTGAAGGCGTTTCGGTGACCAGTATTCTTAAGACTTTATCCAATTGGCTACGGCGCAAATTCACTTGTTTTTCTAACTGAACAATCGTTAAACCGTCTTCCGCTTCATTGAGTGCTTTGAGTACGTCGTTAACATGCACTTGGGGAGGGAAGGCTGTCTTAATAAAATAATCAGTGATACGTTGATCCTCATCGCCGCCTAATAGAATCCCATAAGCTTGTTCTACAGCACGCCCTGCGCGTCCAACCTGTTGATAATAATGCACAACGGAGCCTGGACGTTGATAATGAATCACAAACCCTAAATCCGGTTTATCAAACCCCATGCCTAGCGCCGAAGTAGCCACTAAAGCTTTTAATTGATTATTCAACAAAGCTTGTTCTAAGGATTCCCGTGAGGTTTTTAATTCGCTATGATAAGCATAAGCCTCAATATCACAAGCTTTCAGCCATGCCGCAACCCGATTAGAATCACGCACAGTCAGTGTATAAATAATCCCACTACCCGGTAATTGGGGCACATGCTTCGCCAACCAAGCCATTCTCGCCGCAGTCGTCGGTAAAGAGATATTTTGTAAGTGTAAACTGCTTCTAGCCAACGGCCCCCGTAACACCGTAATATGCTCACCTAATTGATTTTGAATATCAGCAACAACACGATTATTCGCCGTAGCAGTAGTCGCTAACATAGGCATATTAGGCGGTAAAGCGCGTACAATCCGTTTTATTCGTCGATAATCAGGCCGAAAATCATGCCCCCAATCAGAAATACAATGCGCTTCATCCACCACAAATAAACCCATACTATCAGCGACAGGTAATAACATGTCTTCCCGAAAACTTTCATTAGCTAATCTTTCAGGAGAAATGAGTAGAATATCAACCGTATTCTTCAACAACTCCTCCTGTATGATTTGCCACTCTTTTTGATTAGTAGAATTAACAGTAGCCGCCTTAACCTGAATACGCCGAGCCGCTTCAATTTGATTACGCATTAAAGCAAGCAACGGCGATATTAATAACGTCGGCCCGAGCCCCTCTTCCCGTAACAAGCGAGAGGCCAGAAAATACACCATACTTTTGCCCCAGCCAGTACGTTGCACAACTAATAAACGTGTCCGTTTAACGACTAAAGTTTCGATAGCCTCCCACTGCCCAGGATGAAAGGTAGCAGCGGGATTATTCAGGGCTTGACGTAATAGCGTTAAGGTTTTGTCTTTAAATTGTTCGCTAGTCACTAGTCGTATCTCTCTCATTCGTAGAGACGCGATGCTCGCGTCTCTAAATAGCATCTCTAAATCGCCTCTCTAAATCGCCTCTCTAA
>JAYQWI020000568.1:0-3472 GCA_035871815.2 Candidatus Parabeggiatoa communis | reverse complement strand
ACGACAGTTTATACACCACCAATAAAAATGTGTACCATTTGCTGCGCTATGGCGTAAAGGTAAAAGCCGCAGCCAGCGAAAATTTTGAAACGGTTCACCTTATCAACTGGCACAATT
Source organism: Candidatus Parabeggiatoa communis (assembly GCA_035871815.2). Classification (GTDB taxonomy): domain Bacteria; phylum Pseudomonadota; class Gammaproteobacteria; order Beggiatoales; family Beggiatoaceae; genus Parabeggiatoa; species Parabeggiatoa communis. The sequence goes on along the minus strand of JAYQWI020000568.1, from coordinate 3,355 downwards.
TTAAAGACAACGATTTTGCCCTTGCCGAAGAAGTTACCCTAAAAGGAGAACACAGCAAACGCCCCGATATTGTTTTATATATCAACGGCATTGCTTTAGGGGTATTGGAATTAAAACGCGCGACTGTTTCCATTGGTGAAGGTATCAGACAAAGTCTTGTCAACCAACAAGACACTTTTATCCAACCTTTCTTTGCTACCATTCAATTTATCTTTGCCGGCAACGACACCCAAGGCTTGCGTTACGGAACCATCGGCACACCCGAAAAATATTTTTTACACTGGAAAGAAGAGCTTGAAGACAATAGCCGCACCCTATTAGATAAATATCTGCTCAAAATGTGCAACAAAGAGCGGTTTTTAGAACTCATTCACGACTTTGTCTTATTTGACAGTGGTATCAAGAAACTGCCCAGAGTACATCAATATTTTGGCATCAAAGCCGCCCAAAAATACATCAATCGTTATGAATGCGGGATGATATGGCACACCCAAGGCAGCGGCAAAAGTCTTGTCATGGTGTTTTTGGCAAAATGGATTTTAGAAAACAACCCCAAGGCCCGGGTTGTAATCGTCACGGATCGGGACGAACTCGACAAACAAATCGAAAGCGTTTTTAAAAATGCAGACGAAAAAATATACCGTACTCGTAGCGGAAAAAATTTAATGCAGCAATTAGGGCAAGCAACGCCCCGTTTACTGTGTTCCTTGGTGCATAAATTTGGCAAAAAAGACGTAGACCATTTTAATCAGTTTATCAAAGAGTTAGAAAGCAAACCCTCCAAAACCGTAGGCGAACTGTTTATCTTTGTTGACGAATGTCACCGTACCCAAAGCGGCACATTACACCGCACCATGAAAGCAATATTGCCCAATGCGGTTTTTATCGGATTTACCGGAACACCCCTACTCAAAAAAGACAAGCAAACCAGTTTAGAGGTTTTTGGGAAATACATTCACACCTACAAATTTAATGAAGGCGTTGCCGACAACGTTATTATCGATCTCGTTTATGAAGCACGAGATATTGATCAACAACTCACCTCCAAGCGCAAAATAGACGAATGGTTTGAAGCCAAAACCAAAGGGCTTAACGACTTTCAAAAATCGGCACTCAAAAAGAAATGGGGAACCATGCAAAAAGTCTTGAGCAGTCGTTCCCGCATGGAGAAAATAGTGACTGATATTGTTTTTGATTTCAGCACCAAACCCAGATTAAGTTCAGAAAAGGGAAATGCCATTTTAGTCGCTTCCAGTATCTATGAAGCCTGTCGCTATTATGACTTATTCCAAAAAACAGAATTGAAAGGCAAATATGCCATAGTCACTTCCTACAATCCAAGCACTGGTGATATTAGCACCGAAGACACGGGAGCCAATACCAAAACCGAAAAAGAGTTCATGTATAATCTTTATCATGCCATTTTAGGCAAGCAAACCACAGAGCGATATGAAGATTGGGCCAAGCAACAATTTGTAGATGAACCGGCTAATATGAAACTGTTAATTGTCGTTTCTAAACTGCTCACCGGTTTTGATGCCCCCAGTTGTAGCTATTTGTACATTGATAAATCTATGCAAGATCATGGTTTATTTCAAGCCATTTGCCGCGTGAACCGATTGGACACCGAAGACAAACAACAAGGCCATATTATTGATTACAAAGACCTTTTCCGTAAATTAGAAAATGCCGTCGCCGTTTACACTTCCGATTTAGATTATGATGAATTTGAGCCGCGAGACATTGACATCATGCTACAAGATCGCCTAAAAGCTGGCAAAGAACGCTTAGATAATGCGTTGGAAGAAATCGCTTTGCTTTGTGAGCCCGTAGCACCACCAAAAGACACCCTGGCATATATTCATTATTTTTGTGGTAATACTGAAATGCCAGTAGAGACGCACGGCCGTGCGTCTCTACAACGAACCGCCTTATATAAAAAGACAGTTGCCCTAATCCGTGCTTATGCCAATATTGCCGATGCAATGGAAGAGGCCGGCTACACCGCAACAGAGATTGAAGATATCAAACAGCAGACCGATTTTTACGTGAAACTCCGCCAAGAAATCCAACAAGCCAGTGGCGAAACCTTGGATTTAAAAACTTATGAAGCCGATATGCGTCATCTGATTGACACCTACATCCAAGCAGATGAATCAGAAACGATTTCGCTTTTTGACGAGCTGTCTTTGCTAGATATTATCGTAAAAACCGGCATTGCGGATGCCATCAACAGTTTGGCAAAGGGCATAAAAAGCAGTAAAGAAGCCGTTGCTGAAACCATTGAAAACAATATCCGCAGAAAAATCATCAAAGAACACTTGACGGATCCAGCATTTTTTGCCGAAATGTCCAAACTGTTGGCAGAAATTATCAAAGAACGCAAAGCCAAGGCGATCAGTTACGAAGAGTATTTGCAGAAGATATCCGAACTTGTCAAGCAAATAAACGCTGGCAAAAGCGCACAAACCCCCGAAGTCTTAAAAACACCGGCCCAAAGAGCGTTGTACAACAATCTGAATAACAATGCAGACTTGGCAATGCAAATTGATACAGCGGTTAAACGCTCAAAACATGCCGATTGGAGAGGACATCAAGCCAGAGAGAACATCATAAAAACCGAGATATACCCATTATTGTCAAAAAGTTTGGACACCGAAACCGTGGTTAGAGAGCCACAAGCGATATATAGTCAAAATCAAATGTTATCAGAAGTCGAACGTATCTTTGAAATCATTACAGAACAAAGTGAGTATTAATGCAAACAATTGAACTAGGAAATATCTCAATTGAGGTCGAAAAAAAGGATATTAAAAACATCTATTTGAGTGTCTATCCGCCCAACGGAAAGGTGAAAATTTCTGCCCCCCGAAGGATGAATTTAGACACTATCCGCGTTTTTGCGATTTCCAAATTGAGTTGGATTAAAAAGCAACAAGAAATATTTAAAAACCAAGAGAGAGAAGCCCCAAGAGAATATCTAACCAGAGAAAGCCATTATTTCAAAGGAAAAAGATATTTATTGAAAGTGGTTGAGCAAGAAGCCAAACCAAAAGTCATTCTAAAACATAGCGAAATAGCATTATATATCAGGCCAAATACAACAATCGAAAAAAGGAAACAGCTTTTAGATGAATGGTATCGTGCTGAATTAAAAAAGATTCTGCCTAAAATGATAGACAAATGGGAACAAAAAATTGGGGTAAAATGCTATGAATTTAGCATCAAGAAAATGCGAACTAAATGGGGAACGTGTAATATCGAAGCAAAAAGGATTTGGCTCAATTTAGAACTGGCTAAAAAACCGCCTGAATGTTTAGAATATGTGATTGTTCACGAATTAGTGCATTTATTA
>JAYQWI020000567.1:0-11536 GCA_035871815.2 Candidatus Parabeggiatoa communis | reverse complement strand
CGCATGGTTACTGTAGGCGAAACCACAGGAGACTTGGATAATGCTCTACTCAATGTCAGCTATTTTTATGATCGCGAAGTCAAAGAATCCATTGACAAAATCCAAACTTTGATAGAACCGGTGATGACTGTTATTTTAGGTCTATTACTTGGCTGGGTAGTGCTATCCATACTTGGACCCATTTATGACACCATTGCCAACTTTCAAGCGCCTTAGTGATCTCAATTATCACATCACATCAAGATTATCCCACTCATTTCTTGTACTTCGTTGTTGAGAGAATTGACTATGTCAGTACAATTAACGATAAGATTTGTATGAAGAGGTTTTTCCTATTTTGCGAACGGTTCCTAATCATTTTGTCAAAGAAATGCGTCTCGCAGCGGCCATGAAATGGTTTGAAATAGGTCAAATTTCTCAAGGTAAAGCGGCCAAATTGGCCGATATGATATGAGTCATCAACAATTTATAGATTGGGCGCATTCCCAAAAAAAGGGTCATTATCAATCTCAATCACGCCTTCGCGAAAATAAATTTGGAACGAAAAGAGCAGCAAAATAAATTTTGTACTCCAATTGGGCCATCGCAAAATAAATTTGGGTTTGAAAATCGGGCCTTCAAGATTTATCGATATTGGAGTTCAAGATTTATCTTGCTTAAGTCAGTACAACTCTTAGGAGAGTGATAATGACCCTTTTTTGATAAATGCGCCCTTATAGATTCGGGCAATATTCGTTTATCTAAAGTACTCATCATCAATATCACACATGCAACATCTTAAAATCATATTAAAAGCTTATCATGTCGGCCTGTACTACGCTTGGAAAAAGTACTTTAGTGGTATGGTTGAGATTTCAGAAGGGGATATACTCACCGAAACTGCTGATGCGATTGTGAGTCCAGCCAATAGTTTTGGTTATATGGATGGCGGGTTAGATTTAAAATATAGCCAACATTTTGGCTGGCAGCTTGAACGAAAACTGCGGACACGACTTGAACGAGATTATTATGGCGAAATGCCGGTTGGACAAGCTATTATCGTAGAAACCGATCACCCTGATATACCCTACCTGATCAGCGCGCCTACAATGCGCGTACCGATGAATATCGCAAATACCGTTAATGCTTATCTGGCCTTTAAAGCGGTACTTCAGACTGTAGAGCGTCATAATCAACACGCTTCTAACCCAATCATCAGTATTTTGTGTCCCGGTTTAGGAACGGGTGAGGGCCGTATGCCGCACGAACGCTGTGCCCGACAAATGTATCACGCTTATTTAACTTGTGCATTAGGGCAAATTGAGAAAAGGGGCGGATTAGCAAAAGCCGTTGAAAATCATATCGAATTAATCAAATAATTTTTATTACAGAAAGGTAATAGAACGCTGATTCGGCTTTTTGTCATGATTTCGATGCAAAAGTTTTTGCCTAGAACACTGATTTTGTAATATGGGAGGATTTATAATTTATGGATTCACAATGGCTTCAATGGACAAAACGATTACAGGCGATTGGTCAAAATGGCTTAACATTTGCTGAAAACCCTTTTGATATTGAAAGATATGAGGCCATCCGAGAGATTGCCTTAGAAATCATGGCTGAAGGGGCACAGGCTAATCTCACACAACTGCGTGATATTTTCTCGCAAGAAGTCGGTTATGCCACGCCAAAGGTTGATGTTCGTGGTGTCGTTTTTCGTGATGATGCCTTGTTATTAGTCAAAGAGCGTAGTGATGGCCGCTGGACATTGCCGGGCGGCTGGGCTGATCTTGGCCATTCTCCCAGCGAGGCGGTAGTACGCGAAATATACGAAGAATCGGGTTATAAAACGCGCGTTCTCAAACTCTTAGCCGTTTATGATCGTAGCAAACATAATCCTCACCCGCCCTCTCCACACCATATTTATAAACTGTTTTTTCAGTGTGAACTCTTATCGGGTAGCGCGACAACCAGTATAGAAACGGAAGAAGTCGCGTTTTTCCCAGAACACGATATACCAGAACAACTCTCATTAGGGCGAACGACACCGGCACAAATAAAACGCATGTTTGAGCATTATCAAAATCCTCACTTTCAAACCGATTACGATTAATGTCGGGTGGGCAACAATCTTTGCCCACCAAACATAAATAAAATAAGGAAGGCTGAAATGACAATTTTTCCGACATTCAAAGCATTTATCACGGATATGTTAATCACGCTTATTATCATACTTGTCTTAATAGGTGGCTTCTGGTTTTACACTATTCGTATGCCTCATGTCTCATTTAAGGGTGAGGCTCCGCCACTTAACACCGTTGAAAGAGACATTTTTCAAAACGTGAAATCTCATGTCAGGTTTTTGGCGAGTGATTTACAAGGTAGAAACCATCACTCAAATAATCACTTTGCCAGCTCAAAAAATTATATTATTAACCAGTTTCAGGCCTACGGTTATTCCGTTTCTCTCCAAGAATATCAGCCGTTTACGAAACTTTACCCTGATATTGATACTAAACGGATTACCCAAAGCTTGGATGAGACGGATGCCAATATTGAAATTGAATTATTGGGAAAAGAGAAACCGGAAGAAATCATTATTGTGGGAGCGCATTATGACTCAATCGGTGGTTCACCGGGCGCAAATGATAATGCTTCTGGCGTTGCCGCCATTTTGGAAATAGCCCGTTTACTTCACGGCTTGACACTATCACGAACAGTGAGATTGGTTGCCTTTGTCAATGAAGAGCCCCCTTTTTTTAAAACGGAAGCGATGGGCAGTTTGGTTTACGCCAACAGATCGGCGCTAAGGGGAGAACAAATTGTCGGCATGATTGCACTTGAAACGATTGGTTATTTCAGCGAGGTGCCCGGCAGTCAACACTATCCACAGCCGTTGCGTTTTTTTTACCCTAACAAAGGCAACTTTATTGGATTTGTGGGTCATTTTTCTTCTCGTCAATTATTGCGACAAGCCATTGATATTTTTAGAAAAAAGGCGACTATTCCATCAGAAGGCGCAATTTTACCGGCCTTTATTCCAGGAGTAGATTGGTCAGATCATGGCTCATTTTGGAAAAACGATTATCCTGCTATTATGATTACTGATACGGCCCCTTACCGTTATCCCTATTACCACAGGGCACAAGATACGCCCGATAAAATTGATTACGAAAAAATGACTCGTGTTATCAGTGGAGTACAAAAAATTGTCGAAGTGTTAGCTAACAATGATCAATGATCAGTTATCAAAACATGCCTCTCCGTTATGTTTTAGGGTAGGCGGTTATTCTACCTTGTAAGTCATTGCCTTTTCCACGCGCTTAGCCATTAAAAAAATGTTTTTAGAACACATAGAAGCTAATTTAAAAAAACTCAATGTCCCCATGCTCTTGGCAAGCCGGCTTCTAAACGAGATAGAAGTTGCCCTGTGGGGCGCGGCCCCACATTCATTTTCTTCATAAAGTTAATTAAACCTAACTAATAAATTAAACTGGGTTTGAAAATCAAACCTTCGCAAAATAAATTTTGCACGGAAAGAGCAGCATGATAACTTTATTTATTTCGGTTAAAAAATCATAACTTGTTGTGAACTCAATTGATTTGTTTTAAAATGCGTCTCTTTTTTAAACACTGAATTTTTAACCCAAAAAAGACTCATAATGACAACTGAAAACTCTAAAGCTAAAGATTACAAAGAGATTGGTATTTTTGCAGCAGGGGGCGCGGCGGCAGGCGCTGGCACTTCGGCTACGCTAGGTGGCATGGGATTAGCGGTCGGTGGAACGGCGGTTGGAATCGGCATGACACCGGTAGTGGTAGCGGGTATAGTGGTGGGTTTAGCGGCCTATGGGCTCAAAAAAGCGTTTTGGCATAATCGAGAGAAAGTCTCGGATAAAGAATAATGGCTAACGCTTGGCAACGTTTAGTACGCGGTTTTGTCAGGACGCAAATTGACAAGATCAATGCTAAAAAAAATCCTGAAAAACCACCACGTCCCTTGACAAAGTCTAAGTCTAATAAACGCATTTCAATTCCTAAATCGGTTCGCTACACGGTTTTACATCGTGATCATTATCAGTGTGTGGCTTGTGGTTGCAAAGCGGCGCAAGTTGAACTTGAAGTTGATCATATCGTACCCGTCTCTAAAGGTGGCACCAATGATCTGAATAATTTACAAACATTGTGCAGAGATTGTAATCGCGGCAAAGCGGCCCGAATTCTTTGAAATGACTGAAACTTCTGCAACTTACAAAATCAAACAGCGCGGCCGACCTAAAAGCCCCACTAAACGGATACCTATACCGCTTACTTTAGTGCCGGCCGTTGAAGAAATGATTCAGGTTTATCGCAAAACACTGAAGATCGCGCGCATGACGGAAAAAGTAATATGGATTTAATAGATGAATTAAACACTTTGTCTTCCAAGGTGTCTAAACAAAAAGACACCCTACAAACTGAAGAAGCCACTAAAAATGCTTTTGTCATGCCCTTTATTAGCGCATTGGGCTACAACGTTTTCGATCCAGACGAAGTCACCCCGGAATTGACCGCAGACATTGGCATCAAAAAAGGCGAAAAGGTTGATTACGCCATCTTAAAAGACGGCAAAGCCATCATCTTGTTTGAATGCAAATGGTGCGGTGTCAACTTAGATAAACAACATAAATCTCAGCTTTATCGCTATTTTAGCGTTACAGAAGCGCGGTTTGCCGTCTTGACGAATGGCATCATTTATCGTTTTTACACCGACATTGAAGAACCAAACAAGATGGACTCCAAAGCTTTTATGGAGTTTAATCTCTTGAACGTTACTGAGCAGGCTGTTGAGGATTTAAAGAAATTCAGCAAGTCTTTTTTTAACGTAAACGACACCTTAACGGCCGCAAGCGAGATCAAATACACCCGAGAAATCAAATTGATTTTGGCAGAGCAATTAGTTAAACCGACAGATGAATTTGTCAAATTGTTTGCCTCACAAATTCACAGTGGCAAAGTCACTCAAAATGTCAGAGAGCAGTTTTCCACTTTAGTGCGTAGCGCCTTTCATCAATTTATTAATGAAAAAATCAACGAACGTTTGAAATATGCCCTGCTGACTGAATCGCACCCCTCCACCGAATCGGCTTTGCTTGAAAGCCTTCAAAATGGTACGCTCAGTCCGCTTGAAGAAGCGAAAACCTATCGAGTTTTACTCGACAAAGGCAATACGGTTGAAGAACTCGCCAATAAATTGGGGCTCAAACAATCTTGGCGAATCACAGAACGCACCAACCTACTGAATTTAAAGCCTGAGTATCAGGGCATGATTGGAGAAAACTTAACGAATAGCCAAGCGTCAGAGATGGCGCGTTTACCAAAAGACAAACAAGATGTTTTGTTTAAACAGATTAAAACAGGCGACATTGACACTTACAACAAACTTCGGGAACAAGTGAATGAACTGTTAGCGTCTGCTTCGCAAAAACCGACTCGGGAAGAACGGATCGTCACAACCCCTGAAGAAATTGAAGGTCATAAGATTGTTCAAGACATTTTAAAAGAACGGGTTGAACCAGAACGCGTTGTGATGCGCGACACCATCGCCTATTGCGGCATTCTTTTTGACGACAACAACCGCAAACCCATTTGCCGGCTTTATTTCAACAATCCCAAACGGAAACAATTGGCCCTTTTAGACGAACAAAAAAATGAAGAAAAGGTGCCCATCAATGAATTAGACGATATCCGTCAACATGCCGATAAATTAAAATTTAGCGTCATGTATTATCTCTCCTCTACCACGTCAAAGCCTTCTCCAAAATAAGGCGGTTGCGGCTAAATAAAATACCCATACAAAATGATTTTTACGGGTATATTATTTTTCCGCTATCGCCTTAATTACGGCGATACATTTGTCAATTAACTTTACATAGCAACCTGTACAAACCGCTCCCAAGAATACCAAGATACGTTGTATATCAAACTGAGATTATCCTCATCATGGCTAATAATTGGTTCATTCCACCTGCCAAAATAGACATTAAATAAAATAGGTGAACTATGCAAAATCAAAATTTGATTTGTCCAATGTGTGAAGAAGGGCAACTTATCCCTAATGTTTGTACAGAACAGACTCTTTATAAAGGAAAAACCTTAACTGTCGATTATGAATCTTCAACTTGTTCAACTTGTGGCTCGGAGATAGTCACGCCAATCCAAGCACATAGTAATCAAGCACGTATTTTGGATGAACAAAATCCACGGCTTGCTAATCAGTCGTGAAATCAAACATATTCGAGAAGGTTTTAAATTGACACTAACGGAGGCTGCGAACCTATTTGGTGAAGAGGCGTTAGCCTTTTCGAGGTATGAAAAAGGTGAAGCGATACAAAGTGCCACCTTGGATAAACTCCTACGTCTCGTCAGCGAAATACCAATCGCTTTTGAACGATTGCGGTTAATATCTGGCATGAAAGCAGAGTAATCTTTTTCCATTAGTACAACGGATGATCTCGCTGGTAAGTACTGAAGCACAAATAAACAGGTATTTTACAGCAAAGGGGTAGAGAGGCATAGCATAGCAAATCTCGTTTTTTGTAGAGACGCGATGCTTCGCGTCTCTTGTTTATTTTTTGCACCAAAAATAGTATCTGATTTAGTGCTATGCAGAGACGCACTGCCGTGCGTCTCTACTGGTTGCTTCTAAAATAATAGCAAAGCAGAAGGTATCAAACTATGAAATACCCGTTTAAAATGATATTTCATGATTCAAAACGTGCTTTGCAGTTGAGACATGAAGTGCAAATCGGTCATTATTTTGTTTTCGTTAAAGATAATAAGCCCTCAAGCGTCGCCCATACAAGAGAAACGACTTTTGGTTAAGGGCGATGACAAAGTGTTGCCGCTACATTGTTTCTGTTTCTGGTACGAAAGAAGTTGTTATCCCTTTAAGTGATTCTTTGGCGACTTTCACTGTTGAAGGATTATCATTAGCAGATCAGGCTGGCGAAGCATAACCCCCGCAACGACTTCGATTTGTTTAAGGGTTTATCCTATGTAGGGTGGGTAGCGTCTTTTTGCAGCCCACCATCTAAGCTCTGAATTTAAAAGCATTCAATAAATCTTGTCATTACAAAACCGTCGATGATGTGCCGTTTTAAATAGGGGGATGGTGGGATCGCTGTCGGTGAAATCTGGGTTTATATTGAGTTCATTTGAGCAAAGCTCACCCACCCTACGAATCCTACAATATTAATATTATTTAGCGTGCGCGAATAGCAAAAATGATGCCTAAGTCGAACCGTCGCCTATTGCTAATTTGAATTGGCCAATGGCTTTAAGCCGAAACAAAATTGTCATAACAGCTTTGGCTAAATTGCCCAATAACCAAGCACGTTAAAAGTTCGCTCATAACGAGAAGCGTTTTCTGGTACCTAGTATTAATGGGCAACTTTGTGCAATATTTTAGAAATACTGCTGTATATCAACATGACACAACCCTTTAATTAATCACTCCACAATCTCTGCGACTGTGTCAAGTCCAGCAAAAGGTACTTGATAACGTTCAAGCATCGCTACCTCTCATTTATGAACACTGAATACCACGGTATTCAGTGGATGAGGTGCCGTTTTAATTAGATGGAAAATGCCGAGCAAGTGCTTGCCCTTTTTGAAAAGAGTTATTGACATTGAGTAATCCTCAACATATCATGCTTTCCGTTTTCGTGTGTTATTGAATAACGACAGAATAGTCTCATAATCATACAATGAACAAACTTTACTTAGGCGACTGCTTAGACATTCTTAGGAATGAACTGGAAATCAAGCCCGAATCAGTGGATTTAATCTATATTGATCCGCCCTTTAATTCTAAACGTAATTACAATGTGTTCTTTGATGATAAGGAAATTCAAACGCAACGAGTGGCCTTTGAAGATACTTGGTCATTGCATAGCGTGGGGGATTCTTTGACTGAACTGGACACGATACACCATGACAAATTACTTGACTTGCTCAATGCCTATCAAAACATAGCCCCACAAGTATTCCCTTATTTGGTGATGATGACATTAAGGATTATTGAACTGCATAAGGTTTTGAAACCAAGTGGGAGTTTTTACTTGCATTGTGATCCAACAGCTAGTCATTATTTGAAAACGGTTTGTGATGCGGTGTTTGGGAATAAGCATTTTAGGAATGAGATTATTTGGTGTTATTCAATTGGAGGGAAAAGTAAGAAAAATTTCGGTAAAAAACATGATGTCATTTTATTTTATACAAAATCTCATGATGGTTCTCACACTTTTAATGAGAAGGGCGCTTCTATTCCAAGAAAACCCAATTCTCATATGAAATTGAAAAAAGATTCAAATGGACGTTTATATCAAGAAAAAGTTGATAAAAAAACAGGCAAAGTATATACCTACTATTTGGATGACGGAAAAATTGCAGAAGATTATTGGATAGATATAGAAACACTTAATAGAGAAGAAAAAGAACGCCTCGGCTACCCCACCCAAAAACCTAAAGCCCTACTTGAACGCATCATCAAAGCCAGTTCAAACGAAGGCGATATTATACTTGACGCATTCTGCGGTTGCGGTACAACTATTGACACTGCCGAAAGTTTAAACCGCCAATGGATAGGCATTGATATAGCGTCTTTTGCTGTATCCTTAATCAAACGCCGTTTACAAGATACTTACGGGAACGATTTAAGCCCGTTTGAAGTGAGAGGCACACCGACTGACGAACCCAGTGCTATTAAATTATGGGAACAAAACCCGTTTGCTTTTGAGGATTGGTGGCTAACCGAATTAGAAGTCTTTGCAACGACTTATGGCAAAAAAGGTGCGGATAAAGGTATTGATGGTATTGGCCAGTATTCAATCCCAAAAGTAGATAAAGCGGTGAAGGTAGGCTTTCAAGTCAAAGGCGGTAAAGTTCAAGCTAAAGATATTGATGCCTTATTCGGTGCGATTGCCAAGCATCAATACGATTTGGGTGTACTTTTAACCCGTTACAAAGCAACCAAACCCATGTTGCTCAGTGCGACGCAATTAGGACAATTTGAAGTGGCTTATGGTTATAAATACCCCAAAATTCAAATAATGACTTTAGCCGAATTTTTCGCGGGTAAACCGTTAAACTTGCCTAAAGATAATATCACTTTCAAGAGTGCGGCCACCATTGGCAAAGCTTCCAAACAAAACGGATTATTTGAGTGAAAATGTTAGAAAACGCTAACCCAAAACATATCAATAAACCATAACGAGTTCAACAAGATAGCCGATACCTATTGGCTATCAGTAAAATCCGATTCATCACGTTTCGACAACTTCCTACCCTCATCACCCCACCGCTTGCGTTGATTCTTATAAGTGCCCTGAGCATTTTCCACCTGTTGAATCTCACTCAGTCTTCATTTCCTTTGCGAGAAAAAAATTTCTTCATCACGGGCGCTAACAGCGGCCATTCCTTTGCGTGTTTTCCATTTTCAGTGCTGATTCGACACTTCAGCGATGAAAGACATTCAAAATGCCAAGTTACTTGGTAAAGCCATCGGTTTTAAGGCCCATTGCCACAGTTTTTGTTTTCCAGGTTGCCACCCTCATCATTATACTTTAAGACGAATCAATCCTTAAAGCGCTCATCGTTATACATAAGTCAAAATGCCAAAATGTAGGGTGGGTAGATCGGAGCGAGCCGCAGGCCAGCGAAGCTAAACCCACCCTACGAAATCTTCATTTCTTTCAAAGAAAACGGTGGGTTTAGGTGATTTAGGTATAGTCATTCCTCAAAAGTGATTTCAAACGCTTCTGGAGAATAAACCAGTTCTCCTGTCTCTAAACGATAAGCCACATAAAGGTTTAATTGACCTTGTGTGAATTGTCCTTGCCAAAGTGCTAGATGATGATTCTCTTGCAGCGTGATAGACATGACAGCAGGTAATGTGATGTTTTGATCCCATTCTTGCCATTGTTCGCCTTCTAGCACGTATATTGCTGCGGTTTCCTCATTGACGAGAGACAGTGCCATGCAAATGATATCCGCTTCTTGCCCATGATGTGCTTTATCGGGAATCAGTTGTATATTGAATTTGACGGATTCTGTGGCGTTGATAGGCCGTTCAATGAGGATATCGGTTAGGATATCGCGTATTTCACCCTGCACAATCATATCGGCGACATTAATCACTTTGATCGTGAAAGTTTTTTCGATATCGGCCCCAATTTGACGTTCTGTGCTACGCACTGTGATGTTATGACGTGGTTCTGTTTCAAAATCCAATTGCTTTCCTGGTGCTAGGCGCAGTAGGTTATTTTCAACTTCGTCTAGCATGAAGTAGCCTTCGGCATCTTCTAGCAATTCATAATCATAATTCCCCTGTTCGGCATCTTCTGTCCAAAAACGACCGATAATTGTGTTGCCAGGCGTATTTTCTAACACCGACTCTTCTGTTAAGTGAATATCGACTGGATTGGCTTGAGCTTTGGTGACGCGAATGATAAAGCTTTTCTCATGATAACTGCCGTTACTGTCTACACTACGCACGGTTATGGGATATTCTGAAGCGGTTTCAAAGTCTAGTCTTTTAGAGACGAGTAGTTCGTTGCCTTTGATTTTAAAGTATTTGTTGGGATTTTCAATTAAGCCATAGACGAACCAATCGCCTTTATCCGCATCGAGGGTGGTGAAGGTACCGATCAGTGTTTTTGACGGACTGTTTTCTTGAACGGTATTGCCATCCAATATGAGATCGGTTGGTTCTGTGTTGGGGCGTATTGTCAGTGTTGCGATCTCATCAAAATGTAATTCGTCATTCGGCAGTTCGTAACCTAATTCGATCTTAAAAAAGCCCGTTAAACCGATTAACCAACCTTCAAATAATGTGATTTCGATTTGTTCTTCTAAGGGCTCTTGTTCGGCAAGTGTCACTTCGATATTCAGTGTGGTTCCGCCATTTTGCGGTGTCCATTGGTATCTGAAAAACAGATTAGCCCGTTGCCCGATATGTTGCTTAGCGGGCTCTATGCGTCCAATCAGCTTGATTTTTTCTGGGGAATCAATCGTCAGATTGTTGCCGATTGCTTCAAATTGGGTGCGAATTTCTCCCGTAAATCGGGCCTCATCAAGCAAGCCTTGGCACGTTAAGGGATAGTTCACCTTGGCCTGATTGGGATCATTCGTGCTGAAGCTGAGCGTTGCGGTACGATCACCTATATCACTTGGGCTACAGTTTACGGTCAAAGTTTGGGCTGAACCCCCATCAGGTATTGATAACTGCTGATTTCCGTTCACGATTTCATTTCCGCTCAACAGGCTAAAATCATCCTGATGCTGGCCGCTGAGAAGAGCTTCCGAAACCTCAAGGGTTTCATTTCCTGCTTCTGAAATGATGAGTTCAGTGGTGATAGTGGTGTTCACGACAGCCCCGCCTATCGTTAAGGGGGTATTGGGTTCAGGCTCTGAAGCATAAACGGGCCCGGCACCTGTGCCTAAGCAACTCAAAGGATAAGTCACGGTGCTTTGATTGGGATCATTAGTCTTCAGGGTTAATGTGGCTGTGCGTTCA
>JAYQWI020000566.1:0-1928 GCA_035871815.2 Candidatus Parabeggiatoa communis | reverse complement strand
ACTAGGCGCAAACTGTTGTTTGGAACAGCTATCAGAAAGGATTTGAAATGCACTGGCATGGGTACCCGTCAGGCCAATTTGCCCAATTTGTAAATCGCCTTCCCCCGTATTAGAAATGGCGAAGGTTTGTTGTTCTTATTGCACACTGAGGAGGGCTTGATACACATTTAAGCGACCAACGGATAGTTGGTCATATTGCAATTGTGGCAAATAATCAGCCGAAGCGAGGAGATGGTTTTTGATTTCCATTGCGCTTAAGTTAGGAAAAACAGACCAGAGCAAGGTGGCCGCACCAGAAACGTAGGCTGCCGATAAAGATGTGCCATAGTTTTCATCATACTGATTATCTATATAGGTACTGAGAATACCACTCCCTGGGGCGCATAAATCGACACTCTTTCTACCCACATTGGAAAAAGGAGCCAATTTATCATTGTGATCCGTAGCACACACCGAGAGAATATTATCCAATTCATAACTGGCCGGATAATAAGGTATAAGATCATTATCTTCCCCATAATCATTACCCGCAGCTACAATAATTAAAGCCTCATTGTTCGCTTTGATGGTATCAACTAGCTTAGGATTATAGGAAGAAGCCGCACTCAAACTTATATTAATGCATTTGACTCCCTGTTCTTGGGCATATTTTAAGGCGGCAATAATCGCATCGTCAGAGGCACGACATTCAGGGTAATGGCTATTACGTTTAAGTTTGTATTCTGCCACAACCAAGGGCATGATTTTGGCTGACCAATTGACTCCTGCGATCCCGATGCCATTATTACCCGCCGCTGCAATAATGCCAGCCACTTGCGTACCATGTCCACATTTATCGGAGGTATCGGCGTTATCGTCGTTATTGTCAAGAAAATTTCTTCCTGGCACCATATTGTCTTTTAAATCAGGATGATTGCCATCTACGCCAGAATCAATGACAGCACACACGATAGGTTGACCTGTGGTAATTCCCCAAGCTTTCGTGGCACCAATGTCGGCACCAGGTTTTTTCCTGTTATCCAGTGCCCATAATTCATCAAAATTGGGATCATTAGGTATTTTGGGCTTAGGTTGTTTTGGCGCTTCAGAAAAATCATGACTCGTTGGGGAAATAGCAATACCAGGCACGGGTGATTTCACAGTGATCGTTTGTTCAGTGGTATCGGTTGCACCGTGGCTATCTGTCACTGTCAAAGTAATGAGGTGTGTACCGGGTGTTTCAAAAGTCAGGGTTGTTTTCGGTTCAGAACTCACTAATCCTTCTGAAGCCTGCCATTGGTAAGTGATACCGGTTCTATCCACATCAAAAGACTGACTGGCATCGACAGTGACGGCCAATGGCGTGATACCTTGCAAAGGTGATATTGATAACAAAGCCGTGGGGGGCTGATTTTCTGTGACAACAACCGCATTTTGAGTGCTGGCACTGATCCCTTTCTCATCTGTGACTGTCAAAGTGATGACGTAAGTTTCTGGGGTATCAAACTGAAAGGTGACCGTTTGCCCGGAATTAACTTGACCATCAGAGGCTATCCATTCATAGTGAGTGATTTTTCCTAAAGACAAACTCGCATCCGCAATCACTTCTATGGGTGCGACACCTTGAGTCGGGGTGAGCGTGGCAATGGGTTGAGTTGCTTCAGGTATTTTGACGGTACTGATAGCCCGACGCAAATTCAAACGCCCTCCCGTTGCGTTCTTGCCTTCCAAAGCGGGAATTTTATCAACCGATTCCATGAGTTGCGCTTTCACTTCTGCTGCTGTCAAGTGGGGAAAAGCTGACCATAGCAATGTTACTGCATTGGTGACATAAGGTGTTGCCATCGCAGTGCCTTGATTTTTATGATAACGATTGCCTGGATACGTGCTTGTAACCTCTTCACCTAAGGCACATAAATCGACACTCTGTTGACCAAAATTGGAAAATA
>JAYQWI020000565.1:0-6700 GCA_035871815.2 Candidatus Parabeggiatoa communis | reverse complement strand
AGTGATTGTCACGTTGCAATGCTGCCCTGCTGTGATGCTGGTGTTGGAGCAGTTGTCATTGATCATCTCAAAGTTCCAGCCGCCCAGTTTGAGTTGCCCTATTTCCAAATCACTGTTGCCGGTGTTTGAAATCTTCACGGTAACATTTGAAGAGTGACCGACTTTCACATAACCAAAATTGTGAGAGGTGGGTGTGACAGCAATCTCAGGTAGCAAGACAAGATCTGTGAGACCTTTACCGGTTAAGCTAACTTCAGTGACGGCGATATCCGGATCATTAGAATGTATTGACAGCTTCGTCGTTTTCACGCCATCAGTATCGGGTGTGAAAGTGACTGTCACTGTGCAATTCTTACCTACTGCTACCGTGGTGTTATAACAATTCTCACTGCTGAAGTCGGCACTACCAAGACTGATTCGCCCGATTTCCAAATCACTGTTGCCGGTATTTGAAATCGTCACGGTTACTGTTGACGAGTCGCCTAGTATCACGTTACCCAGGTTATGAGAAGTGGGTGTGACTTCAATATTGGGTTCATCAGCAGATGGTGCTAAACGCTCAAGTGCTTTTTTGAGATTAATGCGTGGTGTAATGCGTGGCGGATTAGGAATACCGGTGCGCGTATCCTCAATCCGTGTTCCGGTTGCTTTTAATACCCTCAAAATATCGTCAACGCTCATATTTGGTGCAGCAGATTTCAATACGGCAAAAGCGCCGGCCACATGAGGGGCAGCCATAGACGTGCCACTTTTCGTTCCCGCCTCATTGTTAGACAAAGTGGAATAAATAAATGTGCCTGGTGCTAACAGTTCAAGAATATCAGCACTGTTTGAATAAGAGGCGACAGTGTCAGACTTAGTTGTTGATCCAATACTGATGGCTGATTCAATGCAAGCCGGTGAGGCAATACCATTGGTATAACCATTATTGCCTGATGACACGATGGTGGCTATCCCGTCATCTTTGAGCTGATCAATAAGCGTTTTAATAGCGCCATTACACACATCAGGGTAATTGCCGCCGCCAAGACTCATGTTGACTGAGGCGATATCCATACCACTGTTCTTGAGTGCCCGTACCCTTTCAAGTCCGGCCATTTGATCAGAAGTAAAACTCAGCACGCAAGGGGTTGAGAAGCCACAATATTGGCTACTGTTAAAAAGGGTAAACACTTGAATCGCGATGATATCCGCGTCTTTGGCAACACCTTGAATCGAGCCATTAGCGGCCACAATACCGGCGACATGGGTGCCATGATCGCAACCTGAACTGCTACAAGCCATACCAGCACCATTACCTGTTTGTGCTTCTGAACCATCAGGGCATAAACTTGTTGCCTCGTAAGCACTGGAAATCGTTGAATAACAGGCTTCTGCAACCACTTTGCCCGCCAAATCCGGGTGTGTTTTATCAACACCAGTATCAAGGACGGCTACAGCTTGTCCAGCACCAGAATAGCCCTGACTCCAAGCCGTATCGGCCCCAATCAAGGGAACACTGTCAGACAATGTGGGAGGGTGAGGCACATCAATTTCGACACTGTCAACAAGCTCGTTATTTTGAATGCTCGTTAAACTGTTTGAACCCACTTCCAATGCCAGTGCTGGGATAGTCTCAAATTGATGTTTGATCTCCTGTGCTGCCGCAGGGTTGCTGAGACCACCCGCTAAAGGAGGATACAATTCTCGAAGAAATTGCTTTTGGGCTTGTTCTATCGGTGAACCTTCAGCGCCAGCGGACGAAGCGCCTGCCACGTCACTATCCGTTTCTGGTATCTTCAAAGTCACAATGATACGCGCCATCCCGGTTTCTTGTACAGTGCTGAGTAGCCCGACGGGTAAATCCAGTTGGGCTTGTACTGGGGACAGCAAAGTTGATAACGCCAGTGTTCCTGCTATAAATGGCCATGTCAGGCTGGCTGCTCTGATATGGCGTAGATGAGTTTTAGAGTTCATCTTGGCCTCCATCGTTGTTTATGACACACTTGCAACTTCTAATTGAAGTTTAGGAAAACAAACCAAATAGTCATCAATAATGAATCGATTCACTTGTCAAGCATCTTTAAGTCAAAAATGCTCTGCTTGTTTTCTGTCAAGTTATGGTTTAACTACAGGGTAAGATTATAATGAAAAAATGAAAAATGAACACTTATCAAATCACTTTCAATCAGGATTATTTTATTTAGAATTGATTTGACAGAATTCAATTCAACTGTTAATTCGATTCACTTGTGTTAATAATGAATGAGATAATCAATAAGTGAAATTAAATCTGACCCAGTCGTTATGAAAAGTGGTGACAATTTCAAAGGCCCGCCTACCGGCCTTTCGACCTGGCCCTGAAACCGATTCACCACGAGTTGTTAAATACGGATTAAAAAAAACAATGATTTTAATCATTGTAAAGTTCATAATAACTGATTAGGCATATTTTATGCCTGAAGGGTTTACTTTTGGGCAAAATTGATGAAATCTATTTCAAACAAGTCAATTAAATCAAAATTTAACGCAAAATTAACCCAAAAACATTTTACGCTATTTAGACTCAAAAAGATTGGTTTAAGTTTATTCAGTGCGAATTAAAAATTAAATTGCAATGCAAAATCAAAAAATGAGGCTGGCGACTGACTCTCACCAGGATTGACATCAATCTCCCTTTCGGGCCTGAAAAGGGATGTCCCAAAATGGGCAATTCGCTATTGCATGAAGGCATTCAGCTTTCAATTCATCATCAAAAAACAGTATCATTAACTGCTCCTCGAAATATCAGGTAGTCCCTATAAAGCTATGCCTGTATTCAAAATCAATAGGTTATCGTTTGTTGTCTAAATGCTTCATGGGCGCTTCGATCCGCATTGGTTTGCAAAATCTATATCAGCCGTTCAGCCACAGGCCTTGATATGATAGGGACTACCATTTAAGTGCTTGTTATCATTCATAAATCATTTAAACCAATAAATTATGGGTAAAGCTAAGTTGAAAAATGGAGGTTGGGGGCATTTGATATCGTGACTAAAAAAACCCTAATCAAAACGGTTTGGCATCATCCCTACCATTGGCAATACCGGGATTTACCTTCACGATTGCGTTCATGGTTGCTCAATGAAACCTCAATGACGCAACGCTTACGTGCATTGTGTGTGGAGCAGTTTCAAGTCAAGGTATTGACACAACGTTGGCAATATCCCCTGCTTGATGAAGCGCAACTTTTAGATATCCCATTAAGACAATATGCGAGAGTCCGTGAAGTTTATTTATGTTGTCAACATCAACCTTGGATATTTGGACGAACAGTGATCCCGGCTTCAACGTTACGTGGCAAGTACCGCTATTTAACGGGATTAGGTAACAGGCCTTTGGGAAGTGTCTTATTTTCGCATCATTCGCAGCGGCGTTGTGATTTGCAAGTCACTTATCTTCGCCCCAAAGAGCCTTTATATACCTTGGCAACCTCAATATTGGGCAAGACACCCCCGTTATTATGTGCTAGACGTTCAATGTTTTATTTAGAAGAAAATCCCCTATTAGTAACAGAAGTTTTTTTACCTCATATACTCAAGGAGTTAGAAGATTGTTTAGACTGAAACAATTATATCAATATGCCTTGTTAATGCGCTTACACCGTCCCATTGGGATTTATCTCTTGCTTTGGCCCACGCTTTGGGCCTTATGGATTGCCGGGCGCGGTTATCCCGATGTCTTAGTGACAACCGTATTTGTTTTAGGGGTGATCTTAATGCGTTCAGCCGGTTGCGTCATTAATGATTATGCGGATCGTCACATTGATCCGCATGTGCGCCGCACTCGTGATCGCCCCTTAGCCACTGGACAGGTCACAGAACATGAAACATTAACTTTATTTGTTATTTTGTGTTTGTTAGCCTTTGGGCTAGTCTTATTAATGAACACTTTGACTATAGCCCTATCCGTTGTAGCGGTATTATTAGCAGCCACGTATCCTTTTATGAAACGGTACACACATTGGCCTCAAGTCTATTTAGGGATAGCCTTTGGTTGGTCAATCCCAATGGCCTTTGCAGCACAAACGGGGCAAGTGCCCATATTAGCTTATGTTTTATTTATAACAAATATATTATGGACACTGGCTTACGATACGCTTTATGCAATGGCGGATATTGAAGATGATTTAGTGATTGGTGTCAAATCCACGGCCATTTTATTTGGTAGAGCAGACAAAATCATCATCGCTGGCTTGCAGATAATCGTATTATTGCTACTATTAGGAATAGGGTTAAAACTTGAGTTCACGTATTGGTATTATTTAGGCTTATTGATAGCGGCAAGCTTAGCGATTTATCAACTTTGGTTAATTAAAGATCGTCTGCCTGAACGGGGTTTTCAAGCCTTTTTGAATAACCACTGGATAGGCGCTGCGATTTTTGCTGGGATTGCCGCCCATTACTATTGGGGATAAAACATGCGTTTATTATCTATTTTATGTCTTTGGATCGCTTTACTGCTACAAACGACTGGGGCTTTAGCAACGCTTAGAGTGATTGATGGCGTGCGTGCTAAGCCAGATCAGTGGCCATGGATGGCAGCTATTGTCTATGCGAATGAGCGGCCCAATGAGGGCCAATTTTGTGGCAGCAGCCTGATTCATCCGTCTTGGGTACTCACAGCCGCCCATTGCACGGATGGCGAAACCCGTGATAGCATTAAAGTTTTATTGGGTAGGAAGACACTGACTGAACAAGAAAGCGGGGAACTCATTGGAATTCAGCGGATTGTCAAGCACCCTTATTATGATTATAACCCCGAAAACCCCAGCGCCGATCTGGCCCTATTACAACTCGAAAAACCGGTTAGCTACCCGATATTACGACTGGCCGATCAGTACAGTGATTTAACCCAAGCAGGCGAATGGGGCACCGTGATGGGTTGGGGTGCCCAAAGATATGATCGCTCACGGGCTTCCGACTATGCTGATAGCTTGCAAGAAGTGAGCTTACCAATCGTTTCCAATGCCGTTTGCAATGCCGCACAATCATACCATGGCGATGTTCAGGAAAGTATGCTTTGTGCGGGTTTTGCAGAAGGCGGGAAGGATGGGTGTATTGGTGATAGCGGTGGCCCCATAGTGGTTGAAACAAACACCGGATGGCAACAAGTGGGTATAATGAGTTGGGGAGAAGGGTGTGCCCTGCCTGACTATTATGGTGTTTATACCCGCGTCTCATTTTATCAAGATTTTATGACCGATGAGATTTGTGAACCGCAAGACACACCCGCATCACCCCAGTTATCTGTTCACATCCAAGGGCATTATGCCACCGTCTCTTGGTCGAAAGTGAACACAGCAGAGGGCTACCAGTTTTATTATGCCCCTTATTCGGCTGATTTCAGTTCAGTCACTTTTGACAATATACACAGTTTTGATATGGTT
Source organism: Candidatus Parabeggiatoa communis (assembly GCA_035871815.2). GTDB lineage: Bacteria > Pseudomonadota > Gammaproteobacteria > Beggiatoales > Beggiatoaceae > Parabeggiatoa > Parabeggiatoa communis. The sequence goes on along the minus strand of JAYQWI020000565.1, from coordinate 1,293 downwards.
GATCAAGTGCGTTTGTCAGAGAGATTAAACAGCGGCATGAATTTGTTTGTCGCAGTACGCGCCTATCGTGGCAATTGTTACAGTGATTATTCTAATATTGGCACGATTATTATTGAATAATATGAGGTAGGGGTAATCTCTTGTGTTGCCCCTAATTGCAAACTAAAGTTGGAACGTAAACAATTAACAATAAACTATGAACTATAAATTAACCCTCTTTTTAATGATACCCATAATGTTTATGGCTTTAGTACAGTGTACACTGGGCAATCAAGAGCCCCAGAAACCTATCGAAAAACAGGTTCTCTTGACACCCCAATCCACCTTGTTACCAGCACCTAAAAGCAATCAGATAGAAACGATTCCTCAATCCGCACCCATTCAAGTTGCCGAACCCTCACCCGTTATGATGCCGATCTCCGAGCCTACCGATTTTCCAGTATTACTTGAACAAGCAAAAATTGTCATCGATATTTCAGAACAACAGCTTTATCTTTATAAAGGCCAGCAAGCTATCAAAGACAACTTGATCAAATCTTATCCGGTTTCAACTTCAAAATATGGCATTGGTAGCCAATCGGGTAGTAACAAAACCCCTCTTGGGCGACATCGCATTCAAAACAAAATCGGCGATGGTGCCCCAGAAGGCATGATTTTCAAAGCCCGTCAGAATACCGGAATCATTGCTGAAATCAATGGCAAAAATCGTAGTGACTTCGTCACAACGCGCATTATGTGGTTAAAAGGCTTAGAACCCGGTAAAAACAGAGGCCCGCGAATAGATTCCTACAAACGTTATATTTATATTCATGGCACCGCAGAAGAAGATAAAATCGGCCAACCCGCCTCACATGGCTGCATCAGAATGTATAACAGCGATGTCATTGATTTATTTGATCGCCTCAAAGAAGGGACAGAAGTTGATATCAGAAAATAATCTCAGAGCCATGTAGGGGCGAACCTGCGTGTTCGCCCTTGCGTTGTTTGTTAATTCCCAATTCTCAAAAAGTCTTTAAAAACAGGAGAACTGATATTATGGAAACCCAATACAAATCAAAAAGAAGAGTACCCCCAGGTAGCCCTCTTTTCCCCGATAAACCGCGACTTTCTAAAGAAGAAATCGCACGACGTAAGGCGGAAAGTCACGCATTTGCGGAGCGTTGTCGGGCTATTTTTAATCAAGTGGCTCCCCAATTAATGGCTGATCATTATGGTTGGTCAATTCATATTGAGCCAGACAGTGGGGACTATTTTATTGACCCCGATCCAGAAGTGGCTTTCCAAAAAGCGAAG
>JAYQWI020000564.1:0-1976 GCA_035871815.2 Candidatus Parabeggiatoa communis | reverse complement strand
TAAGAAAGGCTGTTCTAGTGTCAAAATTGGCTAATCTTAAATAAGAGTACCTTTTTGATGAGCCTCGGTTTGTCGCCTCTCCCACCCGCTCCATACCATGATACCTAAATGCAATTTGGAAACTGCCGTCATCAGTTATCTAGCGGGGCATCCCTGTCTGAATTGGGTTGTGGCGGCAAACCAGTGGTTTATATGAGCAACAATTTCAGGAAATGACTATGCCAGATGGTAAATTTAAATCAGTCGAAGAAGTGGCTACAAAATTTGATATTGTGGATATTTCATGAAATATCGTAACGGTATACGGCGCATACTGTTAGGGTGTTGATTGGGCGCTTTTTGTTGAGGGGCATTTTTAGCTACGCTGAACTTCGTTTCATGCGGGTAAAATGTCGATGTTATTTGAAAAAAGAATTTGCTGTCTATAACGACATAAACAATTTATAGGACATGATCTGTTTTTTAGACGGAAGGAATAAATAACGCAAGAGACGCAAGTGACGCAAGGATGAACTGTTATTTTGTCAAAAACTGAAAAACAAACCATGCCAAAAGGCTACTTAAAATCAAAATTAAAAATAGGAGGGCTACCCATTTATATTTTTTGGGAGTGGGATGCAAAAGTCTTTGTATTGATTGACTATCCAATAATGTGTTTTTAGAGATTTTTCCTTTAACGATTCCATTTATCAATTCAGTACGTTGCTGAAGATAGGGTTCTTTGTCCAATTTGCCTTCAGCATAATCTTTAACTAATGTTCTTAATTTGTTTTTCATGATGTCTTATCCTATCTGAACTCAGTATTTTTTTGGGGCATAAATAACGATGGCCGTAATATTATCTTTCGCTTGGCCTTCCAATACTAAGTTAACTAAGTCATCTGCAATGTCTTGGCAGTGTTTTTTGGGGTTTTGGGATAAATGCTTGCTGATCTCTTTTTCACTGAGTTCTCTATACAATCCATCGCTACACAATAAAAAAACATCACCTTTTTGTACTGTGTTAATATCTAAATCTAAAATCAACTCGGCCTTGGCACCTACGGCACGGGTAATCACATTACTTGGGTAATGCTCGATTTCTTTGGGTGATAATACACCTTTTTCAATCAGTTCTTCAAGCTGACTATGATCTTGGGTTAATTGTTTCAGTTTGCCGGCGCGGTAACGGTAAGCTCGACTATCGCCGGCCCACATCACAATACAATGCTTTTCTAATGCAAGTAGTGCGACAACGGTACTGCCAATCACACGGCTATATTTTAAAGTTCTTTCATGTAAGTCTTTATTGACTTCAGTTAAACGGCTTTCAATTTCATCCACAAAGGCACTCAATGGGGAGGGCACTTGTTCAATATTTTTTAAGCCATCTGTGATGGCTTGACTTGAGATATCGCCAGCTTCATATCCGCCCATGCCATCAGCGACAACCCAAAGTCCTTTTTCTGGCAATTCTAAAAAATTATCTTCATTAACCTTGCGGACATGCCCACGATCTGTTTTAGCGCCCGATGACCAACGAAAGGGTGAAATGCTATTATTCATTTGAGTGTATTCTCTATTGATTAAGTGGCCCATTAACGAACAAAGCCTACCCGATTGGGTAGGCTGATTTGCCTCTAGGCCTATTTTGCATTGATTGCCAATATTATTCAAGTACCTGCGAATTTTATCTAAAAGCGTTTATTCCACCATTAGCGTTTCACCCTGTGCATTTTTCAAAGCATTATAAATGGGCATGGTATCCTCATTAGTGATGCCAATACCTCCTGTCATCTCCGCTACATTAGCCTCAGGATGAATCCCTAAACCGTTTTTAGGAATTGAAAAAGTAGGCATAATCGGACATTCCCAAGCAAATCCTTTCTTATCTGCAGAGGGTGGGTTTGCTACAACAGTTGTGACTTTACCTATTTTATACTCTCCTTTGGACAGTACACCCTTCCCATGACTACCACTGACAGCGGGCCACGAAA
>JAYQWI020000563.1:0-1505 GCA_035871815.2 Candidatus Parabeggiatoa communis | reverse complement strand
TATCCATTGGCAAAGCCAACAAGGTGAATGCTTACAGTTGATGGATTTACCCTATTCGTTAGCGAATAGCGAATAGCGAATAACAGTAATTGGATAGTGATGCAATGTAGGTGATAGAGATTTAAAAGTGAGATAAAACGCTTTTTCGACAAGCTCAAACAACGGATTCGACTGATTAAAAATCAGCGTCAATCATCACAATCAGTCAAATCAGCGTTCTATCAGAAGCTCACCCCTATTGCATCACTACCTGATAATCATCCGATACCTCTGTGTACCTCTGTGTACCTCCGTGATCTCTGTGTTGATGTTTTATATCATTTAATTCGCATAGAGTATTCCCGTTTTCATTTCACCATTTGATGAGTACCCTTATATTATTTATAACATCAGAACCCAAGTTATGAAACAAGTTGCCTCTTTACGTTATGGCGTTATCTTCAAAAAAGCCTTTTGTGTCCCCGAAATTTTCAAAGGATTTGTGCGTGATTTTCTTAACATCAAACTTGAAATTGACCAAGTCGAAACCGAAAAATCCTTTCCTTATCAAGGAGTAGCCTCTCGTTTTGATTTATTTGCCGAAGATAAAAAAAATCGCATTATCGTGGACATCCAACATGTCCGTTATCCCGATCATTATGATCGATTTCTGCACTATCACTGCGCCGCCTCATTGGAGCAAATCACCAACGCTTATAGTTACCGTCCAGAATTGAAGGTATTTACGATTGTCGTACTGACATCTGGAGATAGACATAAAAAGGATGTAGCCGTTATTGATTTTGATCCCAAAGATTTAGAGGGTAAACCCTTGGGAGAAATTCCGCATAAAATTCTCTATATTTGTCCCAAATATTTGAATGAGAAAACACCCAAGGCTTATCAAGAATGGATGCGGGCGATACAAGATAGTTTGGATGAACAAGTGGAGGAAAATGATTATACGGTGTCAGAGGTTCGTAAAATCTTTGATTACATTGAGAAAGATTTAATTTCTCCCGAAGAACGAGCCAAAATGTTTGACGAGTATGGGGAAGAACAAGTCAAGCAGGAGAAATTTAATAAAGGAAAACAACAAGGTATCAAGGAAACGGCCAAAGCCATGCTGCGTAAGGGTATGGAAGTTAGCTTGATTAGTGAAATCACTCAGTTGCCAGAGGAAGTGATTACGCAACTACAAACCGAACAATTGTAACTCACTTTTTTCGGGTGAATGAGTACAAATGACGGGCCAATAAACGAATGTCAAAAGGGCTAACACGCAAGTACGCCCCGACAGCCCCGTCATGACGCAAGGTTTGGTAGGGGCATACCTGCTGTATTTGCCCGATACGAAATGGCATTGGCACCCACCCTACCCTTCCTGCTTTAATTGGAAATCAGGGTTTTTGGCCCCGCGTGGAAAATTTTGTCTCTCACCCGGCCATAACCTTCAATATCCCCCTCTAAAAAAATTAAGGCCACAATGTCTTCTTGATATTTAAGCACGCCCCAAGAACTGGGCT
>JAYQWI020000562.1:0-2124 GCA_035871815.2 Candidatus Parabeggiatoa communis | reverse complement strand
ATAATCTGGTACACCACAGTATGACTGGTGAATGGAGTATATTAAATACTAATCATTTTCGTTTGCCAAAAATTGAGATCACAGATATTTTAAGTGATGGCAATGGTGGTTTATGGGTAGGAACTCGCGGAGGCGGTCTTGTCCACCGTAGTGTTCTTGATGAATGGAGCGTTTTTGATGATAAATCAGGTTTACCATCCAATTGGATAACTGGGCTTTTAGCTGATAATAATAATGGTTTATGGATGAGCTTTGGTGCTTGGGGTGTTTCAGGCGGCCTCGCACACCTCTCCTTCACTCAAAAAACGACCCTAGTTCAAAGCATTCAAGACGAGGGGACTCGCACTGAACTTCTCAACGACAAACGCGCCGCTATCCTGATTCATCCACGCGGCCAAGGTAGTGGCGTAACTCAAGCCCTTTCCATCGAACGCATGTCGGCCCATATTTATCGCACTTTACAAAATCGTGGCTATGACAACGATGAAATCTACTTTCTCTCTCATAAACCCGATGTCGATATCAACGGTGATGGGATGGTTGATCGCAACGTGGTTGATGCCCCCGTTAAATCCTTTGATAAAGTCACACCTCGCGATTTGACTCATGCTGATGTACAGCAAGCCTTTGATTGGGCTAAACAAAAAGGCAAATTGGATCAACCCTTGTTAGTCGTTTTTGTTGATCACGCCCTCACCGGACAATTACGCCTTGATCCCTTTACGGAAGTGTTGACGGCCCCAGACTTAAACGCCCTGCTCACCGATTATCAACAGGCCACGGGTAGCGAAGTCGTCGTCATTCTGGAAGCCTGTCATACGGGCAGTTTGGTTAACGGCTTAGCGGGCCCCAATCGTTTGATTATCACCAGTACGGCAGAAGATCAAGCCTATTATGAGAATCTGGGGATGTTTTCCTTCAGCAAATTCTTTTTTGACAACTTGCGCCGAGGGGAGAGTTTTTATGATGCCTTTCAAACGGTTAGCGGTAAATTGCCCACTTATGGCCATCCCTTTAATCAACAAATCCCACAACTTGATGATGATGGCGATGGACTCGCGAATAACACCACTGATGGGCGTTTAGCTCAAAAATGGTGTCTCAATGGCTGTTTTGGGGCCTTATCAGGGGAAATCACTTTAGAAGCTGAAAGCGTCTCTGGGCCTGTCATCGCCGGACAAACCACCCCATTGCTCGTCCGTGCCGGGATTACCGAAGGCCGCATCAAACGGGTTTGGGCATTAGTGATGACACCCAAAGCAGCCAAGCAACGTAATCAAGAAGGCTTTGCCTTGATACCCACCCCCATCGTGAATTTGACTCAACAAGCCGATGATCCCAGTCGTTGGCAAGGTGCATTCAGCGAATTCCAATATCGAGGCGATTATGTCGTCACCTTCATGGCTGAAGATAATGAAGGGTTTATCACCAGCGCCGCGCCCATCGTCTTCACACAAGCCGAAGGCCCAGAAGTCCCCGAATTTATAGCCGGCCCCGATCCGATACCCAGTCAAACGGTTTATCAAGCTGGCGATCAAGTGCGCGTCACTTTACCTGCCTTACCCGCCGATCAAAAGCAATATATCGCCGTCTCTTACCCCGATCAATCCTTGTACTTCATGACAGGGCTAAATGGTTTAGTATTATTTGATGGCCGTTCCGTACCCGTCTGGGAAGACAGCGGAAAGGTTGCGATAGATCAACCCGTCACCGAATTCCCAAAAGGGGAATATATTGTTTATCTATTACGCCTACCCACTTGGATAGATTTATTAAGCCATCCAGAAGAATGGCGGATTGGGTTTAGTACGTTTAGAGTGGAATAATTTTTTGATAGAACGCAGATGAGACTGATTGTCATGACGGCGCTGATCAAGATCAGCGTCAATCAGTTCAATCATGATCATCAGCGTTCTATCATCAACTATATACACCATAAATGTTATGCTATTTATTCATTCATTCTAAAAAACTTAGGAGAGCCTAATGATATACAATAGCACTACTTTGGCTGATGCCAGTCTCAATTTGCCTCAACTTTGTGATAAAGTTATTGAAAATCGGGATGTTGTTATAATTAATCGTCCTGACAGTGAAAACATAGCCCTAATTGCAGCCGAAGAA
>JAYQWI020000561.1:0-4719 GCA_035871815.2 Candidatus Parabeggiatoa communis | reverse complement strand
ATCCGTCACAGTCAGGGTGATATTGTAAGTCCCAACTGTCGTAAACGTGAAAGCGGCCTTTGGTGTGGCAGCGATTTGTCCATCAGAGGTTGTCCACCCATACGTTTTAATAATCCCCTCTCTGTCATAAGATTCACGGCCGTCTGCCGTTACTGTCAAAGGTGATGTGCCTTGGCTTGGTGTGACACTGATGACATGAATTGGGGGCGTGTTACCCGGTGTGCCTTGATTGAAAGTAAAAGTTTGCCCTGCGATGGTCAGCGTACCTTGACGGTTTTCCGTACTGGTATTAGCCGTAATGGAATAAATCACTGTGCTGGTACCTTGTCCATTTAATCCGGATGTGATAGTAGCCCAAGCTTGATTACTTTGGGCACTCCACGGACAAGCTTCAGTCGTCATTACTGTCACATTACCTGTTTCTGCATTGGCACTGTGAGCATGACTAAGTGGCGTAATACTATAAGTACATTCACCTTCTCCTTGCTTAAGTGTAAAAATTTGCCCGGCAATAGTAAGTGTACCCTGTCGATTTTGGAGACTTGGATTCGCCAAAACTTCATAAATAACAGTGCCATTACCTTGTCCAATAGCACCAGCAGTAATATTAGCTAAAAGGCTATTATTACTACTGGCAGTCCAAGAACATCCTAACGGTGCGCTAACAGTCACATAGCCTGTTTCTGCATTAAAACCATGAATGCGTTGGTTTGGGGTAAGACTATAAGTACATCCACCAAAAGAGGCCATCACATTTTGAGCCTGATTCATAGTCACTGTACAGATTCCTGTACCCGAACAAACACCACCCCAGCCTTGGAAGGTAGAGTTATTATCTGGGGTTGCTATTAAAGTCACTGTTGAATTGGCATCATATTCCTCGGAGCAATCAGTGCCACAGTTAATTCCTGGCCCTGTTATACTACCACTAGTGCTCATTTTGTTGACGATAAGTTGATATTGTATTAGTGCATCCTGATTAATGATAAAGTTTTCCCCAGCAATGGTCAGGAGGCCAATACGATTTTGAAGGCTATTGTTGCCTTGAACTGAATAAGTAACGGTGCCCGTGCCTTGTCTGCTATTGCCCGAGGTAATAGTCAACCAATCACGATGACTTTGAGCTTTCCAAGAACATTGGCTAGGTGAAACAGTGACACTAATATCCCCTATTTCATTATTGAAACTATGAGCACGGCTTGTTGGCGAAATATTATAAACACACGGTATATCCCATAAATGGAGCATATTTTTATTAGTACCCCCAGACAGAGCTAGGCTTCCATCGGGAGAAAAGGTGACTGACATATAATAATCACTATCTATATTATCTTCTTGGAAAGAGTGAATCACTTGATCAGAAGAAATATCCCAGAGTTTTATGCTGCCACCAAAGTACGAAGACAGGCCTAATTTCCCATCAGGAGAAAACGCGACTGATAAAACAGAAAACTGCCCATCTTGGAAAGAGCGAATCAGTTGACCAGATACAATATCCCAAAGTTTTGTACCATCAAATCCCCCAGACAAAGCCTTTTTCCCATCGGCAGAAAAAACAACTGCTCTAACCCATTCGCTATGTCCTTGGAAAGAGCGAATCAATTGACCCGACGACATATCCCAGAGTTTTAACGTACCACCATCACTCCCTGACAGAGCCATACTCCCATCAGGAGAAAGGGCCACTGAGTTAACCCTATTGCTATCTCCTTGGAAAGAACGAATCAATTGGCCCGACGAAACATCCCAGAGTTTTAACGTACCATCATAACTCCCAGAAAGGGCCTTTTTCCCATCGAAAGAAAAGGTGACCGACGAAACCTGACGACTGTGCCCTTGAAAAGTGCGAATCACGTTACCAGATGCAATCTCCCAGAGTTTTAACGTACCATCATTACTCCCGGATAGGGCTTGGCTTCCATTGGGAGAAAAAACAACTGACTGAACATCATCGCTATGCCCTTGGAAAGTGCGAATCAGTTGACCAGAAGCAATATCCCAGAGTTTTAACGTGTGATCAGTACTTCCAGATAGAGCCTTTTTCCCATCGGGAGAAAAGGCTACTGAAAAAACACTGTCACTATGCCCTTGGAAAGTGCGAATTGGTTCTGTTACTGTCTCAGAAATTGCCGAGGCCAAGGGTAATAACCACAATAATAAAGCAAATAATGTTGGGTAAAAAATCCTTGGTGATCTTCTACTGCCTTTTCTGCTGTCTCTCAACAGTTTGGATAACATCAAGTTTCTCCTTTTTAAGAAATAGATATGAGTACAACGATGAGTACAACTTATAGCGTTTTCCGCTTGCATGAACCGAAGGTCAGCGAAGCTAAATACACCCTTCGTAGGGGCAAGCCCTTGTGGTTGCCCTTTTTGTATTTAACCCAAACGAAAAATGCTATATTACGGGGATAAACGAATTTAAAACCGTCAACAACAAGGATTGTATATGAAGGGATTAAAAGTGAGCATCACCTCGATCCAATCCTTTATTATAAACAATCCTTGTCGTTATTGGATTTAATCAATCGCAACCACTTCAATCAAACCCAGTCCTTTTTGGCCCATTGAACTTAAGATGGCCGTGTATGCGCCGGCTTCTAATGATAAGAGTAATGCGGCATCGCTTGATTTGAGCGGTTGCAGGTAGGCCGGAATATTCTTCGCCTGTAAGTCATCTTGCCAATCATTGTTTTGTGCTATCACCTCTGCACTGCCTAACGGTTGTATCGCCAAATACGGATCAACGCCCACATCAAGGCCTGTGCCTCTGACGACAAGGTTCAGTGTGCCCGCCCCGCTAATGATAAAGCCGGCGATAATGTCGTCAGCACCACCTTGGATATTGGCACGGGTACTCAAATTAGCGAGTTTAACTGGCCCATTACAAGACGCATTTACGGCAAGGACTTCAATGATAGCCAGTCCATCCTGATTCACGGAACTGAGTGTCGCCGTATAGGCACTGGCCTTTAAATCTCTTAGCAAAGCGGCATGAATCACATTGGTGGGTTTAAAATGATCAGGAAGACTACCTTGACGGGAATCTTGCTGCCAATCATTATTACTTCCAACAGGATCATTGCTGGGATATTCATTGATATTGAGATAGGGATCCACCCCATATTCTAAATCTTGTCCCCTGACGACGATTTGTGTGGTACCGGTGCCGCTGAGAATAAAGCCGGCAATGATATTGTAGGCAATGTTTTGGTTGCCTAAGATTTTTGCGCGGGTACTGAGGTTGCTTAAATAGGCACAGGAACCGTTACAGATAACGGTTTGGGTTGTGCTGGCTGATGCGCCTTCATTGTCTATCACGGTGAGCGTGATAATAAGCGTGCCCTGTGCATTACAAGTGAAGGTTTGAGTGCTACCGAGGAAGGAGCGGCCATCGGAAATTTCCCACATATAGGTTTTGATACTGCCATCAGAATCGCTTGAAGTTCTGGCATCTAGGCGAACGTCAAAGGGCACAATACCTGCGGACGGTGTCGCGGTGAATTGGGGAACGGGGGGGGTATTACCTTGGGCCTGAAGGCAGGGCTGATAGAATAGGCCTAGGGCCAATAAGCATACACTTGACAGTTTTAATCTGAATAACATACATGTCTCCTAAAGGATTGAACAGGCGTTTTACAAATATAATGTGATGCTCAACTTTAATGTTATAACGGATTGATTTTATGAGTGGCTGAATTAAGCGAGAATGTATCTACCAAAATACGGCCATGTCAAATCTTAATAACTTAAAAAAGTTGAACATCACGTCAATATAACTATTAAAAAAAAACAGCATATTATGTAACAAGTATTGTTCAGTCGTATGCCAATGTCAAGTTTTTGGGAAAATTGGGTTAATTGGATAGGGAATTGGGAAGAGCGAATAGGCCGGTAGTGATGCAATGTGGCTGATATGATAGAACGCTGATGAAGGCCTGATTGGCGCTGATTTGTTATTTCAGTTATCAGTTATCGTGTTCGCCCTTTTTAAAATTTTGAAATGAATTATAGCGTTTCCCGATTTGAATAAAGTACAGTTATATTAAGAAAAACGAACCGCAAAATAAATTTTGCACTCCAATCAGGCAGCAAAATAAATTTTTCACTCAAATGATTTGTTCCTCATTCAATCGGGAAACGCTATAGCTAAATTTTCCCTTCAGTGTCTATTGGAAAATCAATATAAAATGTCGTTCCTTGGTCAATTGTACTCTCACAAGTCATCTGTCCTTTGAATTGGTTAGATACAATATTATAGCAAATATATAAGCCTAAACCACTGCCACCATGAGCGCGATGGGTCGTAAAAAAAGGCTCAAAGATATTTAACAAATTTTCCGCTGGAATACCTTTACCAGTATTGTAGTAGGTCAAATGCAGTTGGTTTTCTACTCGTTGTACTACAATACAAATATGGCCCGTATTTTTACCTTCTTCAAAACCATGAATCAAGCTATTCATCATCAAATTGGTGAGAATTTGATCTCATGCGCCTGGAAAACTAGAAATTACCAAATCGTTGGAACAATCAACTTGAATGTCGATAGCGGTTTTTTTGAACTGATTGTGTAGTGTGTTGATAACATCTTCAAGTGCTCGTTTCACTTGAAATTGTCTGATGTCATAAGAACTTTGATCAATCGCGGTGCGTTTAAAACTCCCCACTAAACTGGAAGCGCGTCTTAAATTGGATAAGGTGAGTTCGGCCATTTGGTT
>JAYQWI020000560.1:0-6457 GCA_035871815.2 Candidatus Parabeggiatoa communis | reverse complement strand
GCTTTGATCACACAAGCACTGGAAACTTATGGTGATCTCAAAAAACTACCTTACCAAGAAGTGGTCAAATTTATCAACCATTATCAAGTGCGTAAGTCAACGATCAATTATCAATGATCACTTAAGTACTGAACCCCAAATAAACCGGTATTTTACCGCAAAGAGACGCGAGGCATCGCGTTTCTACGAAACCGCGAATTGTAGTAGAGACGCACGGCCGTGCGTCTCTACGGCTTTTCAGATAATGACGGCAAAAGGGCGAACCTTTGTTATCGCCCTTCTCTTCAGAACTCAAAAATAACACCATGAAACATTCTACCCCCTTTTTATCATTACTCTTAACAGTGGGAATAGCCCAAGCAGGTGTTTTTGAGCAAGACGATTTAAATCAAGGCTACGCCTATTTAAACCAGCTCAGGCTCCGAGCGGGTATGACAGAATTGTTCACAAACCCACAACTTGAACTATCCGCCTTCAATCACGCCAACTTTTTAGCCGACAACTACCTCACCGGTCATTATGAAATAAACAGTTTACCAGGCTTTACGGGCATAGAGCCAAAAGATCGCACCAGGGCAGCAGGTTATCGCAGTTTAGCCGTCTCAGAAAACGTTTCATCTGGGGATACTCGCAGTCGTGATTCTATTGATGGCCTCATGGGCGCGATTTACCACCGCTTTGGTTTTCTGGATTTAGTCATTGATGAAATCGGCATCGGTATTGCCAAAGTCTCCTTGTCAGACCCTAATAGCCATACCGCTTATGTCTACAACATGGGCAATTCTGGATTAAACGCCCTGTGTGAAGGCCCCGCTTTTTCAGGCTATGGCCGCTATTATTTCAGCGTCTGTGAACCTGATATTCAAATCAATGCTGACGATTTTGAAACGGTTCAAACCCTAGCGCGAGGCTATAATCCCAACATTGTCCAGTGGCCGGCTGACGGTGATAACGATGTTCCTCCTGCTTTTTTTGAAGAATCACCCGATCCCTTACCCGATTATTCCGTTTCCGGTTATCCCGTTTCTCTTCAATTTAATCCGCTGACTTTCAGCGATGTGAATATCATTGCCTTTCAGCTTTATCGTGAAACGGACAACAGTGAAATACAACCGACTCGGCTACTCAATCAAAGTACCGATCCCAATGCCAAAATGACAGGCCTTCAATATGCCCTGTTTCCCTTAGAACGTTTAGAGTGGAACACCGCTTACCGAGTAGAGGCCACTTACTACAGCACAAGCTCAGACACACAAACGCTCACTTGGCGCTTTAAAACCAGAAACCTCGGCGTACCTTTATATACCCTTCAAGGTAGCGGTGAAGTGATTTCAATACCCCAAAATAGCACCTCATTTGCAGTCTACATCCCACCGACAGCCAGTTATTCTGATATGAGTTCAATCAATTACCGTTATGAATCCGGTATGAGAATCAATACCGACTTTATAGATGGCAACACATTGCAAATCAATCTGGCAGGTTATCTAGGACAACAAGCCACTTTTATGCTTTCTGGTGGGCGATATTTCGTCGTTCAAATCAGTGAAGCCGTGAAAACTTGTGAACCGGCCACCCTCACCTCAGACATGGAAAGACTGTCTATTCCAACACTGTACTACACCCCGCCAGACGAAGCCCCCATACTCGTCTGGATGAATTTAGAACACACCACTGATCTACAGTTTCAAATTCTCGACTACGACTTAACAGAAAATGTGCCTGAAGGGTGTGAAGTAAGCACCCTCATCTTAGAAGAGGGTAAATTAAAAATGCACATTCCAACCCTGCACTATACACCAGCAGACGAACCACAGAACGTATTATGGGTAGATTTAGAATATCTAGGCGATTCACTGTTTAAAGTCACTAATCATGGTTTTAAAGAATGAAGTATAACTACAAGGATTGTATATAATAAAGGATTTATTCTTATTGCTATTCATTATTTAATTTTAAAATCAACTACTTATATATTAATTTCGAGATAGAGATTTTCTAAATAATTTCCCAAGGGCAGGCACGCAGGTTTGTTTCTATAAAACCTTTGTAGGGGCGAACCTGCGTGTTCGCCCTTTTTAAACATTTTGAAAATAATTATCTTCTATAGAGCCAATTCGATTTTTTTTGTGATGATCAATCCTTTATTAGATACAATCCTTGTCGTTATCTTTTAAGTTAAAGACTCATTATAACCAATCCCCAATTCGACAACGCAAGCCAGCTGGGATAGCATAATCCTTGTTTTCTAAGTGAAGCCGAATACCAAAAGTACCACTTGCCGCATCCACAATCGGGTCAACAATAACCACCTTCGCGACATACTCACCACCAATAGGTTCTTCAGGTAGCACCTTAGCAGACATACCCGGCTTGATCGTCCCAAATAGTGAAACAGGTGCAATGACTTCTACATAAAGTAGATCGACTTTAGCCAATTTTAATATGGGCTGCTCATCTACCACATGGACATACTCCCCAGCTGATTTAATCACCTCAATGACAATACCCTCAATAGGACTCAAAATGGAACGTAACTTTAAAACTTCCTCGGTTCGCTTTAATTACAATGTATTTTATATCACAATTAAAAATCAAAATTAAAAATCAAATTTTTGCCCCCGTTTTTGCATGACTTATTCTCTGTGGGCCTCTGTGGCCCTCTGTGATCTCTGTGTTGAAAAAAAGTGAAAAAAAGTAGATAGGTGCTAAGGGTTCCAAATAAAAAAAATGTCTTTCACCCAATCGAAAAATGCTACAATAAAAAAATTTATATAACAACCAAACTTCAATATGACTAACAATGACAGATCGAGAACAACATTTTGCAACGCTTAAAGCGAAATATCAAGTGAGTGACTTTGAAGAATCCTCACCTTATAGTCCCCTGTATTTTCTTCTGCGAAAACTTGACTTGGGACTGGCCTTATTACCCTTTGAAGTTGATTGGCTTAAAGAGCATCAGCTTCTTCAAGAACTCTGGCAGAATAAAGCAGAGAGAGAACAAGAAATCCATCTTGAAATTTCCCAACTCAAATCCCAGTACCACGCAATAAGCCATACTTTGCCTTGGCAAAATAGTCCTCTCTCTTTGATACTTTGTAAACTGAAATCGGGATATCCGCTCACGGAGTCAGAACTGAAATGGCTAGGGCTAGAAAATAATCACTTGCCACATTTGATAGTCATTGCTCGACAACTGGAACCGTTTTTTACACTCAAGGCTAAGTACCGGGCAACTCAATATCAAGATTCCTCTCTGTCGAGTCCACTGTATCCCATTTTAAAGCAACTTGAGAGTGAAAAACGGTTAAGTGAAACGGAGATTAACTGGCTCAAATCCAACGAACTATTGGAAACGCTGGCCATTTTCGAGCAACAAGAATCCGTTCGAGAAGAGCATTTTGCAAAACTCAAGGCTAAGTACCAAGCGACTCAATATTCAGAGTCCTCAGTTTCTAGTCCACTCTCTCAAATTCTGGAAAACCTTGATGCCGGAAAACGGTTGATTGAAGCTGAAACCAATTGGTTGAAAGCACATGAACTGATAGAAACGCTTCAGATTGCACAAGTCCGTGACTTTGCTGAAATCAAAAAGCAGTATAAAGCAACACAATATAAGCTATCGTCTCCCTCTAGTCATCTCTACCTCATTCTCAAAAACATTGATGCCGGCAAACCGATCAATGAAGCAGATAGTCAGTTTTTAAATAAGCGCAAACTGACTGAGACGATTGTGATAGCGATTGAGAAATATCTGGCGAATTTGCTGTTAAAGGTTAAAAATAGACAGCCATTAGAACAGGCTAATATTGCTTGGATAAAACAACTGGGCTCTCAAGAACTCTTGATGCTGTTCCAAGGCATTGAGCATTATACTCAGTTGACCAAGGAATATGGCGTTTTGAACTGTCTCAATCAAGACAAACTGCTTTCTTATGACCGCAAATTGTACCCCATTCTGAAAAAACTGGATAAGGGAAAGCGACTGGTGCCAGAAGAAGCCGCTTGGCTACACGCGGAAAAACTGTTATACCCCGAACAGAATATTTTCACCACCTACCACAAAAACGAGGCCAGTTTTTATGAACAGGAATACAAACGTTCCGACAATAAATGGAATTTAGCCAATGCCAGCAGTCATTGGCGTAAAGCAGGTGAACCGGAACAAGCACTCAAACAGACGGACACGCTGAAATTTAAACAAATCAAGGACAAGCGATTAAAGTCAGCCTTATTAACCACGAAAGGCGGTGCTCTTCGAGATATGAGAGCGCTTGATCAAGCAGAACAATGTGCCTTGCAAGCGATTAACGCTCACTCTAACACTCATCACCCTTACACCTTGATGGGTGCCTTATGTTATGAAACAGGTAGATATGTTCAAGGTGATGAATACTTTGAACAGGCCATTAAACGCGGTGCCTCTCCCAGAGACGAGGATGCCGAAATTAAGCGAATTATTGAGAAAGCAGATCAAAACCAATGCTTAGAAATCGTGCAATATCGGATTAAAAAAGATCTGAATGGCACTAAGCGAATTATCTGGAAGCTCAATGAGCAAAAACGCCAAGAAATCGCCACATTTCTGCTGGAAGAAGACAACGTGAAATATCGGTGGGCAAAAGACTATGTAAAAAAGGTAAAGCAAACAGGCTAGGCAAACTGCCAAACTTTTCTTTCACACAGCATCACCCAGGCCTGGCAAAGTATAAACTGGCCAAAATGGGTTCGTTTGTGAACCCCTCAAACCTATTCTTATTTGAGGAAAAGCATTAATAGTTGCCCTTGTAGGGCCAATCCCTTGTGGTTGCCCTTGTAGGGGCAATCCCTTGTGGTTGCCCAGAAATGATTTTTATGAACAATCCAACTGAGTTTATTTAGCGTCATCTGATTTCCTACTAAAAGAATACATTCTCTCCTGTTGCCACAACCAACGGCTCGTTTCACTGTGCAGTCTCCTGCGTCTCGCTTCCACCTGAATGAGCAATCTCCTTAATAACCAACGACTTAGCCTACCACTGACCGTTTCACGCTACATCAAAAAAAATGTATTTAACCTAATCGGGAAACGCTATACTAATTGTTAATTGTTAATTGTGTACCGATGATCGGATCGTTCTATTTTGTCAGTAGAACTCAGGAGCAGCGAAAAAATGTGCCCAACCCATTAGATTAAGCTGTTCATCGGAACACAATTAATCATTATTTATCAATGATTTGGTTGACCTTTTTTGTATTTTTTTCGCTCCAATTTATTCGTCCTCTTTGTATAAATTCTGGACGACGATGTTGTAAAGATAGGGCGGCTACTTGTTTGACTTGTTCGGCTGTGACTTCTGAAACGCCTTCCAATGCGGCATTGGCTTGGGCGGCAAGGGCTATGATGTATTCACTACGATGCCCTTCTATTTTAAATTCTTTTGCTAATGCGATACAAGATTTTTTGATCGGTAGGGGTAGTTTGATATCGTAAAGCTTGTTTTTAGCGGCCTTTAAGATTTTTTGACGCGCTTGATTATTTTGATAGGCTTCTTCAAGCCAAGGCACGGTTTGACCTTGTTGTTGTAGAAAGCGAGCTTTGTCGTATTTTAAAATCGTTTCTAATAATTCTGTACGCTTCTCTTCTTCTGTGGTGATATGCACCATTAAGCCAAAACGATCTATTAATTGCGGTCGCAAACTCCCTTCTTCTGGATTCAGGGTTCCTATTAAGGTAAAGGCAATTGACTCTGATTGACTCTCTTTAGCATCACGTTGCACTTCTAATACGCCTGTTGAGGTGACATCAAGAATAATATTGACGATATGATCATCCAATAAATTCACTTCATCCACGTACAACATCCCGCCATTGGCTTTTTTCAGGAGGCCGGGTTGCCATTCTGATTTGCCGCGCATGAGTTCATCAACATCCCAACCTCCAACAACCCGATCTTCGGTGACGTTAATGGGTAGCGTAACGGGTAAACGGTCGTACATCATGAGGGCAAAGGCGCGTACTGCGGTCGATTTCCCTGTGCCGCGATGTCCGCTTAATAAGACACCACCTAGATTGGGTGCGATATAGGCTAATTCTAAAGCCCGTTTCAGGGTTTCTTGTCCGACTATGAGACTATAAGGTAATATTTGGGAAAATGTTTGGAAAACCATAATCTTGATCTGGCCTGTTGGATAAGGCTTAATTGAATAATCCTACCTGATAATGGGCAATCATAAGGGATTGCCCGGTTCAAGGGCAATCATAAGGGATTGCCCAGATCAAGGGCAACCACAAGGGATTGCCCCTACTAGGGATGATGACTCTGGTCGGTGATCACCCTATTTCAATGCTAAAAAAAGCGATTCATTTCTTAAGTACTGAAGCATAACAGGGTTAAATTCGGCTCACGCAGAGCCGCAGAGCCGCAGAGAATGAGAGAAATTAAACAAACCGGCTTGAATTGCCTTTTGGGAT
>JAYQWI020000559.1:0-11357 GCA_035871815.2 Candidatus Parabeggiatoa communis | reverse complement strand
GCTTGGCTACTCCCACAAAAATGCCAAAACACGAAATCCGTGGGGTGTTTTTCTCGATAATCCTTTGCCCAATTCGCTAACAAAGCCGATTTACCGATCCCCGATTCCCCTAAAATCACTAAGGGTTGTGTTGAGTCACCCAGCGCGTGGGCCGTGAGGCTTTTAAAATCGGATTGACGGTGGATATAAACCCATTGCCGACTTTGGGCAAAGGCATCGTGTTCGAGATTTTCTATTTCACGTTCAGTCGGTACGCTGCCTTCAGGATAGGCTTGATCAATCAAAGCCCATAATTGCTCTAAGACTAAGGTTTTGAGATCGGCCGGTTTTTGATAATCCGTCATTTGGCAACCTTGAACGCGAATGCATTGTTTTAAGGCCTGTTGTTTTTCGCGATTTTCGGCGGTATCTAAATATTCATCAGGCTTAGACTGCATTTCGGCATATTGCGGATCACGACAATAAAACAAAGCCTGTTCAATCGTCACTTGCCGATCGGCCTCGGATATCCTTTCACTAACGGGCAATAGGGCCTGTGAAATTTCTAATTCGGTGATACTGCGATCCGCGTAGTCTTTCAGCCAAGCATAATGAGGGTACTTTTCGCAAGCGTTTTTCAGTTGTTCAGGCTGCATGGCCGTACCGTAACGCTCACCCAACAGGCCCAAAAAATAGGGCCGGCCTTCATCAATTCGCGCGAAACAAACGGGCACAAATTCACCCGAATCGACTTGTTTTGGTAAAATGCCCCAACGAAAATCAATTTCAACAAACTCGACTTTTCGGGCCTGACAACGGCGACGGATTTCGGGAAAGACGTGTTTAGCCAAAACTTCGCGTTCATCATAGAGGCCTAAGAAAGTCGAAGAAATGAATAATTTGACTTGGCGTTGATTAGTGTTTTGCATGTTGCGTGTCCTTTTCAATACAGAGTACACAGAGTAGCACAGAGTACCACAAAGATTTTCTTAAGGAGGGCAACAACGTTGCCCATTCTACAGTGCTTTGTTAGAGTTTGAGATTATGATAGAGTGTGACACATTTTAAAAGTGTCGGGTGGGCATTGTTCACCTGATCAGGGTTGTATTATTTAATGGAGAACGATTTTGGATATTGATAAGGTACTTTTTAAGCAGAGTAAAGAGGCGTATGGAAAAGATTACGCGACGCATTGCTTGGAAATTTATAAGTTATATGTCGAAATGGCCGATAGAATCAGTAGCCGTCGCCAGAGTGCTAATTCCTTTTTTCTAACGATTAATAGTGCCATTATCGCTGTGCTGGGTTATGTACAGTTTGGGGTGTATTTGGGGGCTAAATTGGGTGTTGAAGCTTCTCAAACGAATGAGTTTTATGGGATTATTAGTTTTTTAGGCATCTTCCTGTGTCTGGTTTGGTTCAGACTGATCCAATCATACAAACAACTGAATACGGCGAAATTTAAAGTGATTTTGCAAATAGAGCAATTTTTACCGATTGCGCCTTTTGATGCAGAATGGGAAGTCGTCGGTAAGGGATCGGAGCCAAAACTTTTTAAACCCTTTACCCATCTAGAAATGATAATACCTTGGGTATTTTTGGCGTTGAATTTCGCTGTGTTTTTGAAAGTGACTTACAGTTTGTTTATCTCATAATAATATATCAAGGGCGAACCCTATTCGTTCGCCCTATCCTTTCCTCTTTTGATCATGATGCAAAATATCCTACTCTTTCTTGATTTAGACGACACGCTTTTCCAAACGAAACGGAAAAATAAAAATGGTGTCATACCCGCGACTCAGAGTGCAAAAGCGGGTAGAGGCTCTTATATGACTGAAGCGCAAGGCCTCCTTTTTGAACTGTTTCATGATTCCGAAAAAGTGAAAATCATTCCCACCACCGCGCGTGATTTTCGACAATATCAAAACACCCTTTTAAGCCAATCGCCCCGTATTGAAACCGCTATTCTCTATTTCGCCGGCATGATTATTGAGAAAGGCATCCCAGACAAACAATGGCAACAACACATTCATCAAGCTTATCAACAACTTAAGCTGCCTATATCACAACTGCTCACTCAATTTGAACAACGGGTAGACAATCACCCCCAATTCACACTTTACAACGTCGATGAGTATTATATTACCGTCAAAGCTGAAACCGATTGCCCAAAAGCGACACAAGACGGCCTCTTTTCCCAACTCAAAACCCTGAAAACTTCAGAATATTTTGTGCATCAAAATGATCGGGCCTTTTCATTATTGCCCCATTTTCTTGATAAACGCTATGCGGTTCAGTATTTGATTGACAAATATCAACCCGAACTGACATTAGGTATGGGAGATAGCCTGACGGATTGGCCTTTTATGCAGCAATGTGATTTTCGGATTATTCCAAAGGAGGCTCAAATCGAAAGCTTATTTAAGACAAAATAAATTTGGAACGTAGAGCAAAACAATTTTCGTTCCAAATTTATTTTGCGGCTAAGTACTTTCGCGAAAAATTTTCAGGTATTTTAATAGAAGCAATGTTTATTTGTAATTAGAGACGCGAAGCATCGCGTCTCTACAATTCGCGCTTTCGTTTCGACGCGATGCCTCGCGTCGCGATAAAATACCGGTTTATTTGTGCTTCAGTACTTAGTTCCTTAACGACGAGTAATTGGCCCCAAAAAACGGGCTTCTTCTGTAATGGTGATGCTGGCATTTTTTCGCGCCGTTAATTGGAAGCTAACAAAAGTACTGCGTTTTTTCAGCAAATCAGGATCAGCCGCTAAACGCACGGGCAATGTCATCACAGCACCAGGTTCAATTTCAATCTCACGATCTATGAACAATTGCAATCCTTCAATACCCAAAGCAGTGACATCATAAACATGGGGCTGGTTATCTATATTCATCACCCGTAATCTATAAACGTTTTCAATTAAACCCTTCCCACTTTCTCTAAATAAACTATTGCGATCACGAATCACGTCTAATTGTACAAGAGAACGTGTATTGATGGCGACGCTGAGAGCAATGAAGAGGGCTAATAATATGCCACCATACACAAAAAGACGGGGTCTCAAAATATGAGTGGCTTTACCATTCAGACGATTTTCAGTGGTGTAACGAATCAAGCCCTTGGGATAATTCATTTTGTCCATAATGTCATCACAGACATCAACACACGCTGAACAGCTTATACATTGATATTGCAAACCCTCACGGATATCAATGCCGGTGGGACAAACTTGAACGCACATTGTACAGTTAATACAATCGCCCAAACCTTGTGCTTTATAATCACTATCTCGTTTACGCGAACCACGCTGTTCGCCACGTTTTTCATCATACGCAATGATCATCGTATTTTTGTCGAACATGGCACTTTGAAAACGGGCATAAGGGCACATGTAAATGCACACCTGTTCCCGCATCCAGCCCGCATTACCATAAGTGGCAAAACCATAGAACAAAATCCAGAATGTTTCCCAACCGCTGAGATTGAAGGTGATAACTTCTTGTGTTAAGTCATGAATCGGAACGAAAAACCCAACAAAGGTGAAGCCTGTAAATAATGAAAAAACAACCCATAAGCTATGTTTAGTCGCTTTGATGCGAAACTTGCGGAATGACATTTGGGCTTGATCCCGTTTCATTTGTTTAGGGCGATCCCCTTCGACAAGACGTTCCATCCATAAAAACGCATCCGTCCAAATGGTTTGTGGACAAGCGAACCCACACCATAATCGCCCTGCTAAACTGGTAAAGAAAAACAGGGCTAGTGCGGCAATCATTAACAACAGTGTGAGATAAATAAAATCTTGAGGCCAAAACGTGAGGCCAAAGAGATGAAATTTTCTGGCAGGTAAATCGAATAATATCGCTTGCCTGCCTTCCCACTGTATCCAAGGGAATAGGTAGTAAATACCTAATAAAATAAAGCCACTTAACGCTTTTAAGCGGGTAAAAAATCCTAGCACAATGCGCGGATAGATTTTATCATGTTTAGCGTAAAGGGTTTGAGGTTGTTCGGCCTCACCCGAATGAGGCTTTGAAGATGCCATTATGAGTACCTCTTGTGTTAATTATTAATTAATAAATCTTAATTCGTTTAACAGCAAAATCATCGTTGTTAAACTTTGTTATTTTTTTATATGTTATCCTGTTTTGAGGAGTTTGTGCAAGCATAGACTCAGCAAGGGGTAAAAATAATAAACTTATCAATTTTAAGTTATTTATGTGTTCTTCATCGAGTTCAGACACCAATTTTACGGGAATTTTGATACGATTCTTATTTAGCTAATTATTTATTAATTAGCTTTTTTTAATTTTTTAGTATATCACAAAACTTGTGCTTCAATACTTAACACCGTTTTTTAAAACATGTTTAAAATTACTCCAAAACACATCCAAGTCTATTATAAAGAACTCAAAGAATTTGAGCGTTTAGGGCAAGCCCATGAAGGTACCGTCAAAATCGCTTTTCAACATCTTTTAGAAGCGATTGCTAAACAATCACAATGGGTATTAACTCAAGAAAATACCCTGAATCGGGGCAAAAAGCGTATTCGTTTAGATGGTGTGCTATTTGACAATGCTAATATTCCTCGCGGCTATTGGGAGGCGAAAGATTCTAAAGATGATTTAAGTCAAGAGGTTCACAAAAAGCTTGTTCAGGATAATTACCCTGACGATAATATTATTTTTC
The DNA here is from genome assembly GCA_035871815.2 of Candidatus Parabeggiatoa communis. Classification (GTDB taxonomy): domain Bacteria; phylum Pseudomonadota; class Gammaproteobacteria; order Beggiatoales; family Beggiatoaceae; genus Parabeggiatoa; species Parabeggiatoa communis. Next base: position 6,683 of record JAYQWI020000559.1, on the reverse strand, counting down.
AGGCCCCTGATCGGGCCATTTTATATCAGAATGGGCGCGAAGTTTTAGATTTGTCTTTGGCGGAATCCGCTAATTTAATCAAAGTCTTAGCCGCGTTTTTTAATTTCAAACGGCCAGAATATGAACGGTGGGATTTAGCGGCCCAAGAGTTTAAAAGCCGGGTGCCTGAATTATCAGACAAACTACTAGGCTTAATTCAACAAGCGCGTGTTGACGATAAGGATTTTGAAACGGCTTTTAACCGTTTTGCGGATCAATGCCATCAAGCCATTAATCCTAATCTAACCGATGCCGCTATTGAGGAAATGTTGATCCAGCATCTTCTCACTGAACGCATTTTTCGCCGTATTTTCAATCATCCTGATTTTGCGAGGCGCAATATCATTGCCCGTGAAATTGAAAATGTCATTGATAAACTGACGGCCCACTCTTTCAAGCGCGATGCTTTTTTTGATGAACTCAAGTACTTTTATAAAGCTTTAGAGGATGTTGCCGCGACAATCGAGGAGTATGATTATAAACAGCACTTTTTAAATACGGTTTATGAGCGTTTCTTTCAAGGCTTTTCGGTTAAGGTGGCGGATACGCATGGGATTGTTTATACGCCACAGCCGATTGTGGATTTTATGGTGAAGTCGGTTGATGAGATTTTACAAAAGGAGTTTGGGAAGTCTTTAGCCAGTAAGCAGGTGCATTTTCTTGATCCGTTTGTCGGAACGGGTAATTTTATTGTGCGGATTATGCGCGAAATAGCGGCTAGGAGTCGTTTAGCTTTAAAAGAAAAATATGCTCAAGAGTTGCATTGTAATGAAGTCATGCTGTTGCCGTATTATATCGCTTCAATGAATATTGAGCATGAATATTTGGATTTGATGGGCCAATAACCGCCTTATGAAGGGATTTGTTTGGCGGATACGTTTGAATTGGCAGAAGGTAAGCAAGTTGATTTGTTTGCACAAGAGAATACGGATCGAGTCAAAAAACAGCAAGGGACTGATTTTTTTGTGATTATTGGGAATCCGCCTTATAACGTGGGGCAGGTTAATGAGAATGACAATAATAAGAATCGCAAGTATAAGGTGATTGATGGGCGAGTGAAGGAGACTTATAGCAAGGAGTCTAAAGCGACTTTGAGAAATGCTTTATCTGATCCTTATGTGAAGGCGATTCGGTGGGCATCGGATAGGATTGGAGATGAGGGGATTGTCGCTTTTGTGAATAATAATAGCTTTTTGGATAGTATCGCTTTTGATGGGATGCGTCAGCATTTAGGGCAGGATTTATCTAAAATCTATCTGTTGGATTTAGGCGGTAATGTTAGAGAAAATACAAAGATATCAGGCACCACGCATAATGTTTTTGGTATTCAAGTCGGTGTGAGTATCAATTTGCTGGTTAAGAGAAAGGACAGCAAAAACACTGATATTTTTTATGCTCGTGTTGGTGAAGATTGGCGTAAAGAGGCTAAATATGCTTATTTAGACGAAAAACAACACGTCGCTCAAGTCGAGTGGCAACTAATTGCCCCTGACAAAAAACACACTTGGCTAACTGAGGGCTTGCATTCCGAATTTGATGAGTTTTTGCCGTTAGGGAGTAAAGCCGCTAAAGCTGAAAAGGGGATTACGGAAGGGGTTATTTTTAAGATTTATAGTGGTGGTATAAAAACTAATCGCGATGCTTGGGCATACCATTTCAACCAAGCGGTACTGGCAGAAAATATGGAACGTACCATTGATGCCTATAATAATCAGGTTGAAAAGTGGTTAAACCGGAAAAATAAGTCTGCTGAAGTGGATGATTTTGTGCTGTATGATGATAGCAAAATCAGTTGGGATGGTACTTTAAAAGGTGACTTAAAAAAAGGTAAAAAAGCCATTTTCTCTCTTGAAAAAATGAGACAGTCTTTGTATCGTCCTTTTACCCAATCCAATCTTTTTTTTGATCGGATGCTCAATAACAGTATTTATCTTTTTCCTAAATTCTTTCCCACAGCCACCACTGAAAATGAAAATCGGGTGATTTGTTGTACAACACACTCGCAAATACCTTTTGTTGTTCAAATTACCAATCGGATTCCTTGTTTAGATGTTGGTGGTCGTCCAACTCAATTTTTTCCTTTATACACCTACAAAGAAGACGGCACCAACCGCACCGAAAACATCACCGACTGGGCACTAACCCACTATCAAAAGCACTACAAAGACTTAAGCCTCACCAAATGGGCTATTTTTCATTACACTTATGGATTACTTCACCACCCCGCCTATTGTGAAAAATACGCCGCTAATCTTAAGCGCGAACTCCCACGCCTACCCATGGATCCGGATTTTTGGCCCTTTTCAAAATCAGGTGAAAAATTAGCTGATTTACACCTCAACTATGAACACCAAGCACCCTACCCACTGAAAATGATTGAAAATCCAAAAGTGCCCTTTAGTTTGAAAGTCGACAAAATGCGCCTATCTAAAGATAAGTGCCAGTTGATTTACAACGATTTTCTAAAATTGGACGGCATCCCTAAAGCCGTCTTCAATTATAAACTGGGCAACCGCTCCGCCCTTGAATGGGTGATCGAACAATATCGCGTGAAAGTCGATAAAAGAAGCGGCATCGTCAATGATCCCAACCGTGAAGAGGATGAAAGCTATATTCTGGAATTGGTGAAAAAGATTATCACGGTGAGCTTGGAGACGATTAAGGTGATTGAAGGGTTGCCTAGCGGAAATCTTGATACCACTGAAGTGTGAAAAAGACAAAAAACAGTGAAAAGCTTTTGAAGTGAAAAGTACAAAACTCTATTGATCGTCGCAAGCTCCGTTAAACTCACCCTACTTTTGATATAACGCTATTTTATCCATTTAATTTCATAAGCCGTACTGCGCCCAGCGCCCGGTTTTTTGACGAGACACCCTTTATTTAATAGATCAATCAGTTCTCGGCTTGCAGTCACTTTACTTATTCTTCCCAAAGAGGCATATTTACGAGTATTCATACCGCCTTCAAAACCTTCAGTGCCCGCATCTAATAAGCGATTTAATATCTTGCATTGGCGGGCATTGAGTATCGTTTGGCTATGGGAATGCCAGAAAAGGGCCTTTTGCAAAACCTGTTGGATCAATTTTTCAGACTGTCTCATTGCCTCGGAGAGACAGCGCAGAAACCACGCTAACCATTCGGTAATTTCTAAGTCACCTTTGGATGTTTCTTCTAAAATTCTATAATAATCATCGCGTTGTCTTTGAATTTCCCGAGACATGGAATATAAACGCAATGTTTGTGGTTCTGATTGCGCCAATCCCAAATCAGTAATGGCTCTAGCTAAACGTCCATTACCATCTTCAAAGGGATGCAGGGTGACAAACCATAAATGAGCCACCGCTGCACGAATGAATCCTTGGGTGGTTGCTAATGACGGGTTAAACCAAGTTAGAAAAGCATCTAATTCCTTCTCCAATCCTTGCCGGGGTGGTGCTTCAAAATGTAATCGTTCTTTACCAATCGGGCCAGAAACAACCTGCATAGCGGCTTCGCCACGTAATTGCCCTACAATAATTTTGTACAAACCAGAATAACCGGTTGGAAATAAGGCGGCGTGCCAACCACATAAGCGTTCAAAAGTTAAAGGTGATTGGCGGTGTTGTAAGGCATCTAGGGTTATATCGACTATACCCTCATTATCCATCAGTGGCTCAAAATCGGCTTGAGGAATACCCAAACGTCGTGCTATTGAGGAACGCACCTTTGCTAATGACAACATTTCCCCTTCAATCGCGGAAGTCTGGATAACATCATGAATCAACACTTCAGCCAAGGCTTCCTGTTGCTGAGTTTGGGAAAGTTGTTCAGCAATAGCTGTCAAGCGCCCTTGTAAATAACTGGTTTCTGTCAGTAGTGAAATCAACTGAGAATCATCCCAATAAAAGTGTGGCCAATTCGATTGTTGCCATATCCACTGTGTCATGATGCGAATAAACCCTCTAATCAAATCAAAAAATGATGCGATTATACAGTGCAAAATTTATTTTGCAACTGCCATTGGAGTGCAAAATTTATTTTGCAAAGGTTAAAAATTAAAACCTTGTCTTTTATACTGCAAACGACTGAAATGAGCTTGTCTTTTTTCCATGACTTGGTGATATAGTGTTTCTAAATGATATTTTCTCACGCTTCGCGCTTCGAGCTAAGTATAATAATATGCCCATCTACAATATAGATTCAAAAACGGATAGATAGTAGAATCAATCTTTTCACAATTCACAATTCAAAAAAATGTCTCAAGAACTCAATATTGATTTTCATAGCGCGGATAAATTTGTTATCCATTTTGATAATCGATCTTCGGCGTTGTTGGATTTCCAAATCGCTTTTGAGGATAAAGAGCAGAAAGCGATTAAGTGGTATTTTGAGGTGTATGCCACTGATTATACGACGGATGTGGATGATAATGAGGCGCAATGTGTCGTTGATAGTTTGCCGGTTTGGGGAACGCGATTATTTGATGCCGTGTTTGGCAATCATGTTGCGCGGCGGTTGTATGAGGATTTTCAAAAGCAGGGCGGGTTGTTGACGATCAGTGCCACCGATCCCCCCATTTTGGCCTTGCCGTGGGAATTGTTGTATGACTTGGAAACCACCTTTTTATATCATTGCAAACCGCTTATTTCTATTCGCCGCCGCTTGGCGCGTACCGATAAGGCAAAGCAGCCGATAGTGGTTGAACCCAAGGAACGCTTGCGGGTGTTGTTTGTGATCAGTCGTCCAGAGGGGGCAGGGTTTATTGATCCGCGTGCGGATGCGAAGGCCGTTTTGGGTGCGCTGGATGAGGAAACGTTGGGGCGGTTTGAGGTAGAGTTTTTGCGGCCGCCGACTTTGGATAATTTAACCAAACGTTTGGAATGTCGCGCAAAATATAAGAAGTATCCCGCGATCGATGTGTTGCATTTTGATGGGCATGGGGTATTTAGCCCGGATGAGGGCTCAGAAGCGATGGCTTATTCTTATAAATCGGGTGCGGAGACTAAAAAAGCCGCTGGCGATCCGCCTTGTATGGGGTATTTGTTGTTTGAAGATAAGGAGGGCAAAACCCATTTAGTTGATGCAAGCACATTAGGCAATATGTTGACGCAACAAAATATCGGTTTAGTGGTGTTGTCGGCGTATCAGTCGGCGATGATGGGCGGGGATGAGGCGATGAGTAGTGTGGCCGCGCGGTTGCTTCATGCCGGGATGCCCGCAGTGTTGGCCATGACGTATTCGGTGTTGGTGGAGACAACGCGGCGTTTATTTGCGCGGTTTTATGAATCGCTGGCTTATGGGGCAGGGATTGGTGAGTCGTTGGATGATGCGCGGCGATATCTATATAGTCATCCAGAACGGGGGGAGCGGCAACGGCTAAAAGGGCCAATTACTTTAAAAGTCTCTGATTGGTTTTTGCCTGCCTTGTATCAAGTGGGTGAAGATAACCCGTTGTTATTTGAGGAGATTGAGGAGCCCGCCGATTTGGAAAAACCGTTTGCGTCGAATTTGCCCGAATTGCAAGAAGCCGGTTTTGTGGGGCGCAAATATGAATTGTGGCTGATTGAACGCGCTTTTGTGCATGGAACGCGCCGTTTAACGGTGTCTGGTTTTGGGGGGCAAGGGAAAACTTATTTAGCCATCGAAGCCGGGCAATGGTTAGGCCAGACGGGATTATTTGAGGCGGTTTGTTTTATCGACTATGCCAGTTTTCAAGGAACAGATGCCGTGAGTTTAGCGGTGAGTACCTTGGCGACGGTGTTGGAAATCAGTTTAATTGATCTTGAAGCGAGTAGAGACGCGATGCTTCGCGTCTCAACCTTATTGATTTTGGATAATTTGGAGACGATTGATCAAGCGCCCCTCCATGAGTTATTAGACGCTGCCAAAATGTGGTCTGAAACCGGCAAATGTCGGGTATTGCTAACAACGCGCTCCCCCGATTTTCACCATCCGGCCTATCTCACCGAGGGCAGTTTAAAACATCAAACGTTGCCCTTGAGTGGGTTAACCGAAAACGATGCCTTGGATTATTTCCAGCGGTTATTGAAATTACCGCCCGCTCCTAGTGTGGATTTACCAAAACGCGCGGTGATTTTAGAGCTATTTAAGCAAGTGCGTTATCATCCGTTGTCCATCGGTTTGTTAGGCAAACAATTAAAAATCCGTCGCCCGGCAGAATTGGGGTTGCGTTTGGAGAAGTTTATTGCCGAAACGCCGGATGATCCGTTATTGGCTTCGTTGAATTTGTCGTTGGATAGATTGGATGAGGAGTCGCGGTGTTGGTTGCCGAAGTTGGGGGTGTTTCAGGGCGGCGCGATGGAAGATGTGTTGCTTGGTGTGACGGGATTGGGTAAAGAGGATGAAAATCATGAAGTTGCAAAATATAGACAATTGTTGGAAGCTATGCAAAGTTTACTGGAAGCCATGCAAAGTGGCGATCCAATGGCATTGAGCCAAGCCATAGGTATTGAATTACCAGAGGGCATCGAATTATTTGATGAATTATTCAACAATAATGATATTGGTGAATTGAAAAGTGGGATAGGTAAATTGAAAGAGCTAATCCCCAAACAGAAACATCCCCAAACAGAATTAGCCACAGATGTCGCTGAATCGAATTGGGCAACGCTACGGGATGGTTTAGAAACAACTTAGGTCGGAAG